>JBGCFT010000200.1:0-3504 GCA_045107085.1 Marinicellaceae bacterium
AAAGGAAAAACAAAAAAAAATAATTTTTATTACTAACTAAAATTTCTATTAAAAGGCATCTAACAATTATGGCAACTAAATTTCCAAAGTTTAGCCAAGCCCTTGCACAAGATCCAGCAACAAGACGAATTTGGTATGGTATTGCTACTGCTCATGATTTAGAAGCGCATGATGGTATGACTGAAGAAAATTTATACCAAAAAATTTTTGCTTCACATTTCGGTCATTTAGCTGTTATCTTCTTATGGACAGCAGGAAATTTATTCCACGTTGCTTGGCAAGGAAATTTTGAAAAATGGGTCAGCAATCCGTTAAAAGTAAAACCAATTGCGCATGCAATTTGGGATCCACATTTTGGCGAGTCAGCTATTAAAGCATTTAGTAAAGGGAATACATATCCAGTTAACATAGCATTTTCAGGAGTTTACCAATGGTGGTATACTATTGGTTTCCGAACAAACCAAGAACTATATGCAGGATCTTTAGGTTTATTATGCTTATCGTCTGCTTTATTATTTGCAGGTTGGTTGCATTTACAACCAAAATTCCGTCCTAGCTTATCTTGGTTTAAAAATAATGAGTCTAGATTAAATCATCATTTGTCTGGTTTATTAGGCGTTAGTTCTTTAGCTTGGACTGGACACCTTGTTCACGTCGCAATTCCTGCTTCAAGAGGAGTTCATGTTGGTTGGGATAATTTTTTAACAACTCCACCACATCCAGCTGGTTTAGAACCATTTTATAGTGGAAATTGGGCAGCTTATGCTGAAAATCCAGATAGTTTTGAGCATGTATATGGTACAGCAGAAGGTGCAGGTACGGCTATATTAACATTTTTAGGTGGGTTCCATCCTCAAACACAGTCTTTATGGTTAAGTGATATTGCTCATCATCAATTAGCGATCGCAGTAGTTTTTATTGTTGCAGGCCATATGTATCGAACAAATTTTGGTATTGGTCATAGTATGAAAGAGATCTTAGATGCTCACAGACCTCCAGGTGGTCGTTTAGGAGCAGGCCATACTGGATTATTTGAGACAATTACTAACTCTTTGCATATGCAATTAGGATTAGCACTGGCATGTTTAGGCGTTGCTACTTCATTAACTGCACAGCATATGTATGCTATTACACCATATGCTTTTTTATCAAAAGATTTTACAACTGAAGCTGCTTTGTATACACATCATCAGTATATCGCAGGATTCCTAATGGTAGGAGCTTTTGCTCACGGCGCTATCTTTTTTGTTCGTGATTATGATCCAGAATTAAATAAAAATAATGTTTTAGCACGAATGTTAGAACATAAAGAAGCTATTATTTCTCATTTAAGTTGGGCTTGTTTATTTTTAGGTTTCCACACACTAGGTCTATATATTCATAATGATACAGTAGTTGCTTTCGGTCAACCCGAAAAACAAATTTTATTTGAACCTTTATTTGCTGAATATATTCAAGCAGCTTCAGGGAAAGTAGTTTATGAATTTAATACTTTATTATCTTCATCAACAAATCCTGCCACAATAGCAGGTAACCAAATTTGGTTACCAGGTTGGTTAGAAGCTATTAATAGTAGTAAAAATGATTTATTCTTAAAAATCGGTCCTGGTGATTTTTTAGTTCATCATGCAATAGCCTTAGGATTACATACTACTACTTTAATTCTTGTAAAAGGAGCTTTAGATGCTCGTGGTTCGAAATTAATGCCTGATAAAAAAGATTTTGGCTATAGTTTCCCATGTGATGGTCCAGGCCGTGGTGGTACATGTGATATTTCTGCTTGGGATGCATTTTATTTAGCTATGTTCTGGATGTTAAATACAATTGGATGGGTAACATTCTATTGGCATTGGAAGCATATGACAATTTGGGGTGGAAATCCAGGTCAGTTTGATGAATCTTCAAATTATATTATGGGTTGGTTAAGAGACTATTTATGGTTAAACTCTTCACCATTAATCAATGGTTATAATCCATTTGGGATGAATAATTTATCAGTTTGGGCTTGGATGTTCTTATTTGGTCATTTAATTTGGGCTACAGGTTTTATGTTCTTAATTTCATGGCGTGGTTATTGGCAAGAATTGATTGAAACATTAGTTTGGGCCCATGAACGAACACCTTTGGCAAATTTAATTCGTTGGCGAGACAAGCCAGTTGCTCTGTCAATTGTTCAAGCTAGATTAGTAGGGTTAGTTCATTTTTCTGTAGGTTATATTTTGACTTATGCAGCATTTGTAATTGCTTCAACATCAGGAAAATTTGGCTAAAGTCTACAAAATTCTAAAATGTCAAATTTTGAATAAAAATGGAGTTTTCATTACCATTTAAAAAACCAACATTTAAAAAACCCAAGTGCTAAAAAAAATTCTTTTTAGCACTTGGGTTTCTATTTTAAAGGATTCAATAGCCGCTCTTATAATATCATCGGTTAACTTTGAAACAATAATACATGGATATTCAGGTGATAAGAAAGCACGTTTTTTGTTTTCCATAATAGTCGATAAAAATGTAGGCGTTGTTACTTCTACAAAGTAACAAAAACCATCCGTGCAGTAATCGTCTTCTAAAGTTACAAAAACGTCCACTGCGTCCTTCAACAAGTCTTTCGGCGGAAAAGTTTTCTTAAAATCCGTAAAAAAAATCGTCGTCAAATAAAACGTCATAATGATCTAAAATTTCTAAAAATTTAAAACTTGAAATTATAATAAAATTCTCAAGAAAATTTTATAGATAATCTCAATCAAAAATTAAAGAAAAGAGAGTAACGAAAAACTGTCATAAATTTTTATAATGGAAATGAATATCACTTGGATAAGAAGCAAAATTTTTAGATCTTGTAGAATTTTCAAAAATTTAGTAAATTAAGTCTATTAAAAGATGAAATTAATTCGGGATATAGCTCAGCTTGGTAGAGCACCTGCTTTGGGAGCAGGGTGTCGTAGGTTCAAATCCTACTATCCCGAACAAAACTTATTAACAAAAAATAATTTGAAAATAATTTCCATTTTTCTCTAAATTATATTGATATAATTAGTTAATCTATACTTGGTTATTAAAAGTATTAAAAGCAAAATTTATGGAACAGAATTATTTAATTGGTGATATCGAGATAAAACGTATATTCTTATCAACTCTATTTTTGCTATTGACGCTTACAGATCACTATTATAAACTAAAAAAAATGACACATATAACACAACGTAAGGTCGTTTTATGGTTTAATATTATTTTGGCTGCGACAAATGGTGACTTAGTAGCAGCATATGAACTACTATTGCAAGAGGCATGTACCCGATCGTTATTTTTTGTCTGTAATTATGGAGCAGCCAGATGATTAAGATTATAGTTAGTTATTAAAAATAAAAATACGTAAATTTTATGGAACCAAATGATTTCATTGGTGATATTGATATGAAACATCTAGTATTATCTATTATATTTTGGACAGGAATTTTAATGCAAATTTATGAGAATATGAAAAAGAATGGAGGTAAAAAATGA
>JBGCFT010000201.1:0-6259 GCA_045107085.1 Marinicellaceae bacterium
CCAGTGAATAATATTGAACAGGCACTAAATGATCCTCAAGTTAAACACCGTGAGTTATTGTTCGAGTTATTAGATCATAACAATCAAAAAGTACCGCAAATAGCCAATCCTTTGAAATTTTCACACTCTGAATTAAAGTATCATTTGCCTCCGCCTACTTTAGGGGTTTCAACGGATGCTGTATTAAGCCATGAGTTGAATCTCTCGGATGATGAAATTTTAGAATTAAAAGCCAGTGGATTGATTGAATAAATCATCATGTACACTTCTCTGTAAAGAGTAATTCAATAAGTTTTTACTTTTAAATGTTATAAGTTGACACATCAACTAAGTTAAATAAAATTAAGGAAAATTAATTTCATTTTTTCTATTTTTCATCAGACTATTTAGCGACGTTTCTTGTACAAACGCTTGATATTATGATCGTTATGTTGTTCTAATATTTCGTCTAGTTTGTGCCCAATTTTTGAACATGTTATGATTTGTTCTAGATGTGGCCAAGTAGATCGTTCACCATCCATGATAAGTTGTTTTATTTCAGTTGAATTGAGTTGCCCTAGAAGTTTTTGAGGGTTGACAAAATTAAAGCTGGGGACAATGTTAACATCGCCTTTATAATCTTGGGCCATAATCGAATAAAACATGCCCATGGTTTTACCCACTTTTGGTAATTTACGTAAATAACGTCGGCTAAAGCTTTCTCCACTTTTTAAAATTTCATGGGTAGAAAGTCTGATAACATTTTTGACACCTTGAGGCACAGGAATGTATTGCTCGCCTCTCATTATGGCAAGTGATAATGGGTTGGCTTGACTAACTATATAGTGATTGACACCATAGAGCCTGGCAAGTCTTTTCGCAGGTAAATCGTCTGTGACGGCGCCATCTACCCACAGTCGATCAGGTAAATAAGGTTGGGTTTCGCCATAAACATTTTTTGCCATTAGCATAACTGGTTCAAATACTCCAGGAACAGCACAAGATGCCATCACAGCCGATCGTACAAAGACGTTAGGTGATGTGATGGCATTCATCAGTCTGGATTTCTGGTGTTCTTCATGTGGGGCGATTGTAATACTGATCATTCTGCCGGTTTTTTCATAAGCCTCTTGAAAAGTCATATCAGGAATGATGGTTTCTAACAATAATTTTAATGATTTTGTGTCAGTTTGCTTTCGGATTAAGTTTCTTCGCCGCTTATCAATTTCAATTTGATCTGGATGAAGTATACTGTCGTCTTTTAATGCAATGGCTAACTCTTTATCAGAATAAGTGCCCAACATTGCTGCAGAAACTGACCCAGCACTGGAACCTGAAATAACGGTCGGAATCATTTGATGCTCATATAACGTTTTGACAACGCCACGGTGAAAGTGTCCCAATGAACCTGCACCACTTAACATCAAAGCTGAACGTCCAAAACAATGGCTGGCACGTTCAAAGAAATCAAGTTTTTCCTCTTGAGTTATACCACTTGATTCTGGAAGATTAGATAAGTGATCGAGAGCATCTACAATTTCATTGACATATTCTGTAATGAGACATTTTGTGCCAAACTTTGCTAATTCATAAAGAATAGACTTTCCCATGCCGCCTTGATTACCATGGATACCTTCATTAAGGGCAAATAAAAGACCTATATCATCTTCTTGTTGTCTCAGTTTTTTAATAACATCTAATCTTGATCGAATATTGGTATGATCATAATTATCAGATTCTTCTTTATGCTTCCATACTTCGGATCCTGACATGGCATCATGTGCAAGTGCTGCTTTTTTCCAATCTGCATAACATTCGGCTCGTTTCATTTTATATTCAAGATAAGTTAGTGAAAGAGAGTCTGATATTGAAAACATAAAATCTAATTATTAAAAATTTAACATCAATATTATAACCAAAACAAACGTATGATTAATACATGCAGAATAAAAAAGATGAAATTAAATCAAGATTTTAAAAAGAACAAATTATTATGTACATTTAGAATAGGAATGTATGAAAAAGTTAAGATCTTAGGATGTCATCCTAATAATTATTTCCGGTTAGATTAAAAATTGTATCTGCCAAATTGCTTTTTAACTCATAGTAAAGAAATCTGGCAGCGTTATTTATGTTGAACTATTATTTCTTAATTCCTATTAATGGAATCATAACCATAATAAAAAATACAGTATTAAAAATAGCATTAGATAAAACACCGGATGCAATTGATCCAACACTGTCGACGATATACCAGGCAATTATGGCTAACTTGGATACATTTATAATACTTTTATCATAAGTCTTAATGGCTGGGGCAACAATACCATATAGGAAAATTGAGAAAGCGACTAATAAACCAGCCCCAATAGAAGACAGCCACATCACATCTCTGCTTAATTCGGCAGATAAATTATTCAGCGGCCAATCAAGTAAATCCAATAAAAACCGAGAGGGTAAATTGATTGATGTATAGGGTGCAAGCGCCCACATTATGCTAAATAATAAAAAACCCATGGCAACAATTTGCATTAATTTTGCTCTTAATTCTAAAGACATGATAGACCTCTATTTAGTTATTAAAGCGTTATTTTAATAAATTATGCACCTAAAGCAATTACCTCAGAGGTAATGGAATATTTAATAATTTGGATTATAATAGATTGATGAATAATACTTTAGATAATCAACAATCAGTTCTGGCAACTCGATTAAATCTTGGAGGTGAAACTTATGCATTTTTCTCTATTATTGCCAACTTGGGAGCTGTTCAAGATGTAACAATAGGTGATTATAAAGTTGAATTGATGTTTCCCAATGATGAAAAAACCACTCAATTGTTTAAAAAATAGTACTAAATTGATTCTATAAATATTTGTTATTACTCTTTAATTTTATTAAAGTTGCTATGCTATAATTGAGCAAGAACACATTTCAAAAAGGTAACAATTTGGTGAATAAAATTCTGTGTCATAATAAAAGTTTAAATTATAGAGCATTAGCTATATGTTTATTGTTTTTCTCGCTTTGTGTTCAATCGAAAAATTTTCAATGGACTAACATTTCGCAACAGCAATACGTCAATAATTTGATTGAATGTAAAATGTCATTAGACGAATTACAATGGTCGAAGAATATTTGGCCAAAGGATAGCAAAAAGCCAAAGCCCAATTATACAGAAATCAAAAACATTGAGAAAATCCGTCAGTCTGTTCATAAAAGTTTAAAAATGCAGCAATTGTTATTGGATGAATTTAATTTTGAAATCTCTGCTGACATGTTACAAAGTGACATGAACAGAATGGCAAGCAATAGCAAAGATACCAATCACTTGAGACAAATGTTTGCCGTATTGGACAATCATCCAAATACCATTGCACAGTGCATCTCTCGACCATATTTGGTGGAAAAAAACTTCACAAAATACTATAACTCTAACAAAAACATTCATGCGCACACTAAATCCAATGCGCAATTAGAATTAGACAGATACAAACACACTCAAAACAGGGATGAAATTGATGCAGATGTTTTTGTTGTTTCCTACCAATTAAAGTTGGATGATGAAAAAAAATCAACCCAAAGCCCAACAGATAAAATAATAGTTGAATTAGGAATTAAAGAATTTAATCACAAGCTTAAACTGCTTAATAATACCCAATTACAAGAACAAGAAAGTGCGTTTATACACACTGAAATAATCACTCAAACAAAGGACAGTTTAACAGTACGAATTTTTAAATGGGCCAAAACAAAGCAACACACATGGTTGCAGTCTAAACCTAATACAAAGTATAAGTTAAAAGATAACAATAACGTATCACATCCATATATTTTACCTAAAATAACTGGCTCAAATAATCAATTTAATCATAATGCCACGACTGCTGATACATGGTATAACGCTATTGATCCAAGACAGTCGCATACAGCCGTATGGACCGGTTCAGAAATGATTGTTTGGGGTGGTTTTAATGAGTCTGAATTTTTAAACACAGGGGGGCGTTATAACCCATCCAATGATAGTTGGGTGGCTACCAGTATTGGAATGGATGTACCTATAGCAAGAGTCGAACACACAGCCATTTGGACTGGTACAGAAATGATTATATGGGGAGGGATTGATGAAATTAATAATTATTTAGGAACAGGAAGTCGATATGACCCTGTCGATGATAGCTGGAAAACAACCAGTACTGAAATAGACGCACCTTTAGGGAGGTCAGATCATACAGTCATTTGGACGGGGACAGAAATGATTATATGGGGAGGAGTATTACCAGGAAATATTTTGACACAAACAGGAGCCCGATATAATCCGTCAAATGATAGCTGGCTACCAACCAATATTGGTGCCAATGTGCCTTCGCAACGAACTGCACATACAGCCATTTGGACTGGTACAGAAATGATTATATGGGGAGGCCGTGATTCAATCGATACGATTAATACAGGTGGTCGTTATAACCCAGTTAGTAATACTTGGGAACCTACCAAACTTGACTCTTCTACTCCACAAGGCAAATACTCTCATTCAGCTGTATGGACTGGCACCGAAATGATTATATTTGGCGGTTTTGTTTATGAATTTTTTATTCCCGCAAAGACGAATACTGGAGGTCGTTATAATCCTGATGATGATACTTGGATAAATACAAATCATCAAACTTTAGCAAGAGCTGATCATTTTGCCTTTTGGACTGGAATAGAAATGATTGTTTTAAGCGAACCTAATGATGGTGGTAATCGTGGTTCAATATACAGTCCAACATTCGATTCATGGACTGATATAACTGATGTTGGGCTTGTGTATAATTATAGAGTTTCTTCTTCAGTAATTTTCACAGGGACAGATATTATTATTTGGGGAGGAAATATTGATAGCACTTCCACAGGAATGACTAATACAGGAAATCGTTACAATTTAGATTCAAACACTTGGACTGTGACCGGTTTTGGAATCAATGTGCCCTCATTTAGACAAAAACACACAGCCATTTGGACTGGCACGGAAATGATTATTTGGGGTGGCAATGATGGACCATTTTTTGAGGGCTTGTTAAATACTGGCAGTCGCTATAATCCTGCCAGTAATGTTTGGACGGCTATTAGTGATGGTATCAATGTGCCATCGGCAAGATCCCTACATACAGCTATTTGGACAGGAGCTGAAATGATTGTATGGGGAGGGATTGACAGTGATAGTTTGTTGAACTCAGGTGGTCGTTATAATCCCTTAAGTGATAGTTGGTTGGCAACCAGTACTGGTGTCAATGTCCCTTCACAACGGGCTTATCATACTACAGTATGGACTGGTGAAGAAATGATTATATGGGGTGGTAATAATTTAAACGCAGGTAATATAAACACAGGTGGTCGTTATAATCCATCAGATGATAGCTGGGTCAGTACAAGCACTGGAGCAAATGTCCCTTCAATAAGGCTTGGTCATACGGCAGTTTGGACAGGTGATGAAATGATTATTTGGGGTGGTAATGATGGATCAAATATTAATGTCTTTTTAAATACTGGTGGTCGTTATAATCCGACAAGTAATAGTTGGTTACCAACCAGTTTAGGTATAAATACACCCACAGAAAGAGTGGGTCATACAGCAGTGTGGACAGGCACTGAAATGATTATCTGGGGAGGAGGTAATTCTACTGGTGGTCGATATAACCCTATTAGTGGTAACTGGCTTACCACAAGTACAGGAACCAATGTTCCCTCAATAAGAACTACCCATTCTGCTATTTGGACAGGTGAAGAAATGATCATTTGGGGTGGGGATGACTTAAATACTGGTGGACGGTATTATCCATCAGATGATAGCTGGTTACCTACCTCTGTTACCAATGCACCAACTGGAAGAAGTAATTACTCAGTAATATATACTGGCACATCGATGATTATTTGGGGAGGTCAAGTCCTTCAAATAGCAAATAATACACTTGGAATATATTATGTCAAAAGCAGTTATGAGATCAGTGGCACTTTAAGTGGACTTAATGGAGACCAAGTGATACTACAAAACAATGGTGGTGATGATTTAACCTTAACTACTGATGGTGGATTTACATTCGATACAGCAATCATTGAAGGAAATGACTATGCCGTAACAGTTTTAACCAATCCATCTACACCCAACCAAAATTGCACTGTTAGCAATGGTTCAGGTGTCGATATCATGGCCAATGTCACTAATGTACAAGTCTCTTGTGTCAATATTTATAATGTTGCAGTCACAGTAACTGGTCTTGATCCCACAAACAGCATCGAG
>JBGCFT010000202.1:0-30708 GCA_045107085.1 Marinicellaceae bacterium
AGATAAGAGTTTAACAGATTTTAGTCTAAGTTATTCAGGATAATCTAATTCACAATTAGATTTTTTAAATTCTAAGCCGGCGGCTGGACCTACCCAACCATCTGCTCTTTTTATGTTTTTTCTTCCAAAGTTTACAATACAGTTTTCATCAAAATGAATAGTTTTAGAATCAAAATCTATTGTCTTTAATGAGGAAATGATTTTAGGGTGCTGCTTAATAAAATTCACCATCACATTCAAATCTTTATCGTTTTGGTATTTGGGTGGTAATGCAGCTAAACTTAAAGAAGTGTTTAAAAGAATGACAAAGGTCAATAAAAGTTTCATATTATTTTATAGAAATTAAATAAACCATAGTTTAGCATTTTTAAAACCGTGATGTCTCTATAGAAAGGTTAAAAATGATTGCTATTTTCTTATTCCTCTGCTTTAAATATATGATAATATAGTTAAAACTTGAGATAATTGAATCTTTGAGTTTGTGCTAACTTGAGTATTTCAAGTTCATACTCTTTTTTTTCAATGACTCCAAAACTAGCAAATGCCTCTAAATAAATCAGAAAGTTATGAATAAAAATACAAATCAATTTTTTCAACATAAAATCGAACTCAAGGTCTTTAAAATCTATTTATACTTATTAAGTTTTTTTATTCTTTTGCAATCAAATAGCCAAGTTACAGCTCAAACTTTTGTGGGGACTACTTCACCCTCATCAATGGCACTGGCACTAAGCCCTGAAGACGTGAAACCAACTGGTTCAATAGAAATTGATTTAGCCAAAACCGTTGAGATCATCCTAGATGGCGGTAATATTGGTGTTGCCGATCCTGGCGATACTTTGGAGTATACCATCGTACTAACCAATGGTTCATCTACCGTCAACAATGTTGTTTTGGATGACCTTATTCCAAACAACACCACTTACGTTGCAGCATCTCTAAGTACCACACCTAATGGAACGGCCATTGATGCGGGTGATCCCAATTTACAAGTCACGCTGGCCAACATGAATCCATTGGCCGTGGAAACCATCACTTTTCGTGTGACCATTGATGGCGGAACACCTTTTGGGTCAGTGATTTCTAATCAGGCGTTTGTGGATGCTGATGAAACGGTTTCTGAGCCCAGTGATTCAGATGGCATCGACAGCAATGGCGATCAACCCACTGAGATTACTGTGGGTGGCCCAAGTTCAGTCACCAATGGTCTTTACGTACAGAAATTGGTCGATTGGGTCAACGATGCAGATGCCTCGGATGACGTTACCGCAGGGGATGTTATGCGCTACACGTTGATCATTGAGAATCAAGGCGATGAAACGCTGACCAATGTCAGCATCACTGACACATTACCTGCTGGCCTTACTTTTGTGGGGGCATCTGAAACCATAACAGGTGTTGGCAATAGTATTGCCGTAGTAAGTAACAACCTGACTATCAACATTGCAACCCTTAACACCAAAAACACTCAGAGCGCTGTTTTTGAGGTGACCATTGATGCCTTTGCTGGCACGACTCGTGCCTATTTAAATCAAGCCATTATTGATTCAGATCAGACAGACCCCAATACCTCCGATAACAACGGTGATGCTAACGATGGCAATCAATCCACCCGTTTTGTGGCCGTTAATGGTATCGCAGGAAGCGCCACTGTTGATATGGAAAAACGTTGGTCACATGCATTGGATGTGGATGGCGATGGCCTGGTGGATACAGGTGAAACCATCGTTTATACCATTACTGTTCTTAACACTGGCTCTGACACGGCAACAAATCTGATTTTAAGTGACACGATTCCAACCGATACCACAATTGTGACTGGTTCTGCCAGTACTTCAGGTGGTATGTTGATTAGCGAAGACCCGGTGAGTGTTAATATTGGTGACCTCAATCCAGGTAGCCTTGTTACTGTTCAATTTTCCGTCACGATTGATGGTGGAACCCCCGATGGATCGATTATTGCCAACCAAGCTACGGTTATTGGTGATGGCGGGATTATTGAATCCAGTGATGATAATGGCGTTGACAACGATGGCAAGAATCCAACACTCACAACCATTGATACAGGAGGAGGTAGCGGCAGCCCTACGGGGCTCTCAAAAAATTTGTTGGCCAGTTCTGAAGCAGACAGTTTCAGCAACAATGTGTTGATTGGTGAAGTGCTCACTTTTCGAATTGCCTTCAATGTACCTGCTGGTTTAGTGTCCGAAGTCACACTGGGCGATACATTACCTTCAGGTTTGAGCTATTTTCCTGGATCTGGCCGTTTGGCCCGCAATTTCGATACAGGTCTCAGTAGTTCAGAAAACCCTGGTTCCATCAATTCAGCAGCGTCAGGTGTGTTTGTCGCTGTAACAGATGACACTGATTTGGTCGTTGATGATCAGGTCGTCAGTCTATTCTTAGGTAACTTAATCAATTCAGATAATGACTTTGATGCTGAATCCTTTGTGCTTGAAATACAGGCTATTGTCGATAACGATGCGGGCAATAATGCCGGAATGAGTATGATCAATCAAGGCACTTTGTCGTTCCAGAGTCTTTTGGGGCAGACTCAAAACCTTACGCCCGATACAATCCCGTTGACCATTATAGAACCCGAATTAAGCATCGATATCTCCGCGGGTCCAGCTGCAATTTTTGGCATGGGTGGAACCGTGGCTTATACCGTCTCAATCACTAATCCCAATAGCGGATTCAATGCGGCGGCTTATGATATTAATATCACCAATGCTTTGCCAGCGGCTTTTACCGGGCTATCGATCGATAGCATCACTCCAGCAGGAGGTGTCAGCGGGGTTACAGATAACTCTGCTGGTAGCAATGTTGTCATAAATGTGGCAAACTTTCCAACGGGAGGCAGCCTAACCGTAGTTTATTCAGCTAGTGCGGCTGGTCCTCTGGCTGATGGTGTGATCAACAATACGGCAACTGTGAATTGGACCAGTTTACCTGGTACCCGAGGAACAGGCAGTGTAACCCCAGGTGATTCTGGTGATATTGATGGTGAACGCGACAGTAGTGGTGGCAGCAATGATTTAACTGCCAATGACACGGCTGTTGTCGCTGTTGGGTCAGTGAATCTGACCAAAAGCATACTGAACCCACAGACCCGTTATGCTATTGGTGATCTGGTCAATTATCAGGTTGAAATTTCTGTTCCTCGCTCATTGGTGACCAACAACACTGTACTTGCTGATGTTTTGGATGAAGGTTTGACGTATCAGACCGGCAGTCTTAATCGGGTCTATGACTTGGGCTTAATCTCTAGCCTCAACCCAACCGAATTTAATCGCAGTGACAATACGCCAAGTGCTGGATTTGAAACCCTGACCCTCAATTTGGGCACCTTAATCAATAACAATGCCTCAACAGCAACTGTCACTTTTACCTACAATGCTTTGGTCGATAATATTATTGAGAATCAGGATGGAGAAATGCTTGTCAACAATGTGAGCCTTGATTTGGACAGTCCTGGAGGTGCAGGCAGGGTTCAGTTTACCGACAACACCTCGGTTACTTTGGGGGAACCAGTTTTGTCACTGGTTAAAAACATCACAAGCTCAACGCCTAGGCTCTCTGCTGGAAGTGAGGTGACCTATAGCCTTGCCATTGCCAATACAGGCACCACCACCGCTTTTGAAACCATCATCACTGATGTTTTGCCAGCCGGTCTTGAAAATATCAACGCATTAACCATCACATCAAGTAGTGGTGGAGCTGAAACACCAACCTTCACCAACAATGGATTTGACTGGATCAGTAGTGGTTTTGATCTTCCTGTCGGTGCAATGGTTACTATCGAGTTCAACGCTGAATTATCTAATACGGTGATTCCCGGTCAAACCATACAAAATACTGCCACAACAAGTTATGATTCTCGTGATGGCGCAGATGCAAACCAAAGAGATGGCAGTGGCGGCATCAATGATTATACCATTTCTGCTAACTCACCAACCTTCACAGTCGATGATCCGTTTCACATTGATAAAATATTCTATAGTGATGCTGCGGATACTACCTATACTCTGGGTGAAACCGTCACATGGCGCTTGACCCTCAGTTTTATTGAAGGCACGTCAGAAAATGTGGTGGTGACCGATACCTTACCTGATGGCGTACGTTTTACTTCTGCTTCTGTGGGTGTGGGCAATATGGGTATTACCCAAGATTTCACCGCAGAAACTCTAGTCGGACAAGTACTGACCTTTGATTTTGGCGACATCGTAAATCCTGGGAATGCAGTGGATAATGATGACTTCATCACCATCGATATCTCTGCCGTTGTCGAGAATGAGTTGAGCAACGTGGATGGAGCTCAATTGGGCAACAATGCTGATGTCTCTTTCACAGGTGCTAGCGGCATGACAACAATCAATTATGATTTTGATAACGCAACACCCGGTATACAACCCCGGGACCTCTCCGTAGTTGAACCTAATATAACCATTACAAAAAGCGCTGACATTACCAGCTTGCCACCTGGAGATACAGTTACTTTTAGTTTACTGTTGGATCACAGTGTCAATTCAACTAGTGATGGGTATGATTTGATAGTGGTTGATACCTTGCCTATTGGACTGAGTTATGTGCCGGTTTCAGCTTCTGTCACTCCAGTGATTAATGGTCAACAGCTGACCTTCAATATCTCAGCACTTACCCTAATCAATGATCAAACTACCATCACTTACAGGGCCAATATAGATGCTAATGTGGCCCTTGGTGATCCGCTTACTAACACGGTAGATTTAAGCTACAGCTCTCAACCTGGAATAAATACAGACGAACGTTCTTATAGTGATACTGATTCAGAAACCATTACACCAGCTACCTCAACCTTTATTGAAGCAGATAAAACAGTCAGTATCTTCAATGATGGTGGAACCTCAGGTCAGGTAGATGCAGGCGACACCTTGCTTTATAACATCACCCTTGAGAATATGGGTAATGATGCTACTAATGTGTTGTTCAGTGATGACATTCCTACCAATACGACTTATGTGCCAGGTTCTTTAACTACAGATTTAGGCACCATCGACGATTCTGGTGATCCTCTAACTGTGAATATGTCAGCTCTTGCTGGCACAGCTAGAGTCAATATCAGCTTTAGGGTCACCATTGATGCAGGCACAGCACCTGGAACCGTAATCTCTAACCAAGGTGAAGTTGACTCTAACGAAACCTTGGCAGAACCTACAGATAGCGATGGTGTCGATAGCAATGGTGATCAGGCCACCGAGATTATCGTCGGAGGCTTGCCTTCTATTGCCAATCCGTTATATGTCGAAAAAACAGTGTCATGGATAAGTGACACAGATTCCAGCCTAGATATTACTCCTGGCGACAGCATGCGATACACCTTCATATTCAAAAACACCGGTGCAACCGCACTCAATAATGTCACTTTAACAGACACAATACCGACTGGATTAAGCTTTATTAATGCATCCGAAACCATTAGCGGAGGCTTTAGTATTAACGTGATTGGAGCCAATATATCCGTTGCTATTACCAACATCGCATCAGGTGATGTGGTTGTCGCAAGTCTAGATATAACCATCGATGGTCCGCCCTTGTTTAACAATGATGGCTCTGCAATGATTGAGGTCTTCACTAATCAAGCCCAGGCAGATTCAGATGAAACCACTCCAGTACTTAGTGATAGTAATGGTGATAGAACAGATGGTAATCAATCCACCCGTTTTACAGCAGTTGAAGGTATTGCAGGAACACCTGAATTAGACATTGAAAAACGGTGGTCTTTGAGCACAGATTTGGATGGTGATGGTTTAGTTGATCCTAATGACACCATTGAATATCGCATAACTCTCATCAATTCGGGTTCAGCAAGAGCCGATAATGTTTTTCTTAATGATAGTATTCCTGTCAATTCCACCTTAGTTCCAGGTTCTGTAACTACCTCTCAAGGCATTGTCGCCGCACAGGATCCTATTAGCATCAACTTCTTTGATATTGATCCTGGCACTGTCATTGTTGTCACTTTCCTTGTCAATATTGATGGCGGAACCGCTGATGGCACAATAATTTCCAATCAAGCCATGATCAGTGGAGACAATTTTTCGAGTGAGAACTCAGATGATAACGGCAATGATAGCGATGGCAAAAACCCAACGCTAACACCAATTGATACAGGAAGTAGTTCAGGATTACCCACAAGCCTGGTCAAAACTATTAGTGGTAGTAGCGAAACACATACCAGTTTTAGCACCCTCGCCATTGGTGAATTGGTCACTTTTCAGGTGGAAGTCTCTTTACCAGTTGGTAGCACCAATCAAGTGAAAATGACCGATGAACTGCCCACAGGACTCAAGTACTTAGCTGGCTCGGCAACGCTGGCACGTGTATTTGATACTGGACTGGTGGCAGCAGCAAATCCATCTGATATTAACTCAGCAGCCAGCGGTGTCCCAGTTGACTTGATTGATGGTAGTAGCGTCATAATTACTGGTCAAAATATTTCACTCTTCTTAGGAGATGTGATCAACTCTGACAATGATAGCTCCACTGAACGCTATCGTTTAAGTTATCAAGCAATCGTTGAAAATATACCTGGAAACGATACTGGAACAAGGTTAAATAATTCGGCCAGTGTGAGCTATCTCGATGCCCTTTTACAAACCCGCAGCTTGACACCAGTTACTGCAACAGTAAATCTAGTTGAACCCAATTTGGTGATTACAAAATCTGCCCAACCTTCAGCCATCCTTCCCTCTGGCGGTGATGTTTCATTCACTCTCACGGTAACTAATCCATCAAATGGCAATACTGCTGATGCTTTTGACGTGCAAATTATAGACAGCTTACCAGCCCAGTGGACTGGCCTTGTGGTGGACAGCATCACACCCAGTGGAGGCGTTTCGGGCATTACCGACAATAGTGTCAGCACCAGTCTAAATATTGATGTGGCAAGCTTCCCTATTGATGGTCAATTAACAATCGTCATGACGGCCAATACAACAGGTCCCTTAATGCCGGCTTCTGTCATCACCAATACGGCGACGGTCACTTGGACCAGTTTACCAGGTCTGCAAGGTACTGGAAATTTAACACCAGGAAACTCAGGAGATACCAATGGTGAGCGAAACAGCGGAAGTGGTAGCAACGATTATAGCCAAAGTGACTCAGCCACTGTGGTTGTCGATTCAATGAACTTTACCAAAACCATACTCAATGCTCAGACACGTTACGCCATTGGCGATCAAGTTGAATACCAATTACAAATCGGATTGCCTGCAACCCTTGCGGTGACATCGGTAGTATTAGAAGATATTCTGCCAGAAGGGTTGACTTTGGTTAACGGAACCTTAAACATTGATTTGCCTGCAGGTGTCACAGCAGGAGCCACGCCCATCGATTTTGATCGCATGAACAATACTCCTTTAGCAGGGCAAGAAACCCTCGGTCTCAATGTGGTCTCATTAACCAATAACAACCCAACATCACAAACAGTGACGTTAACTTATAATGCCTTGGTTGATAATCTCTTCATTAACCAAGAGAATCAGAGTCTTACCAATCAAGCCTCTCTTGGGTTTGACAACCCTGGAGGTGGAGCAAGAGTAACGCTCAGTGACAATTCAGTCATGACCGTTGGCGAGCCTGAATTGACTTTGACACAATCAATCATCAGCCCAACAACTGGGCTGGATGCTGGTGATAACATCATTTACCAATTAATCATTGGAAATACCGGGATGTTGACCGCTTATGATGTAATATTGAACAATATTTTACCCATTGGTCTGGAAAATGTAACGGAAATAACATTAGCCGCTTCTAGTGGTGGCGCCGAAATTCCGACCTTTACCAATAACGGTAGCGATTGGGCTTCTAGCCCTTTTGACGTACCTGTTGGTGCAATGATGACCATCACTTTTAATACAGAACTTACAGATAAAGTGACGCCAAGTTTAATTATTCAGAATACTGTCAGTGCCGAATTCTCCAGTGTTGATGGCATCAATAGCAATGAAAGAGACGGTTCAGACGGCGTTAACGGTGTGCTCAATGATTACGCTCTCATCGCCAACTCGCCCAGCATAACCATGGACAACCCTGTTCAATTGGATAAAACCTTTCACACTGATGCCACCAACAACATATACACCATTGGAGAAACGGTGACTTGGCGATTAACCATTGACATTTTAGAAGGGACTCTGGAAGATCTGATAGTGATCGATGATTTGCCCAACAATGTGCGGTTTACAAAGGCTACTGTTGGCAGTGGTAACCTTGGCATTGGCCATGACTTCACTGCACCAACACAAACGGGTCAAACTCTTAGTTTTGACTTAGGAACAGTCGTAAATCCGGCTGACGGCAACTCTTTAAATGATTTTCTCACCATAGATATTTCAGCTGTCATTGAAGATTTCATTCCATCCAATGTCGCTGGTCAATTGTTGGGTAACAATGCGGCTTTAAGTTTTACACCTTTTGGAGGTGGCAGTATATTGGTTAACTTTGATGCGGACAACAGTTCACCTGGAATTCAGCCTTTGAACCTAACCATCGTTGAACCAATAGTTACGATCACCAAAAGCGCAGACCGTAATGCGTTACCTCCAGGTGACATGGTTACCTTTACGATCCTCATTGACCACGACATGAATAGTAGTTCAGCGGCCTTTGATTTGGAGATAGTGGATACCTTGCCAACTGGCTTAACCTTCGTTAACGCTCCAGGTTCTCCTGCACCAATAGTAGTTGACCAAGTACTAACATTTAATATATCAACTCTAACACTCTTGGATAATCAAATAAGTATCACTTATAATGCAATGGTTGATCCTGAAGCAAGCGTTGGTATTGGATTGATTAATAATGCCGTTTTGACTTATAGCAGTCAACCTGGAATTAATGCAGATGAGCGAATCTATAATGACAGTGATTCCGAAACAATAGTACCAGGTGAACAAACTCATATCGAAGCCATAAAATCCGTGGAACTTAGTACTGATGGCGACAATTTAGGATTCATCGATCCAGGTGACACATTGACCTATACGATTACTTTAGAAAATTTAGGCAGTAATGCACAAAATGTTGTTTTTACAGATACCTTACCTTCTGAAACTACTTATGTGGCAAACAGCCTGACTAGCAGCTTAGGTACCATTGATGATAATAACGCTCCTGATTTACTAGTAACTATCAACGAATTAACCTCAGAAAATATCGTTACCATTACTTTTAGCGTGACCGTTAATAACGACATCATTAATGGTACTGTTATTACTAATCAAGGAAGTGTCGACTCTGATCAAACGCTACCAGAACTTACTGATAGTGACAGTTTTGATGATAACGGAGATCAACCCACAGAAGTCACAGTGGGTGAGCAACTTATCATCATAAGTGATTTATACGTAGAGAAATCGGTTAGCCTCATTAGTGATAAAGATATCAGTGGTAATTTTACCTCGGGTGATATTTTGGCCTATAATTTTGTCATTCACAATTTAGGGAGCACTGAATTAAGCGACGTTACCCTTAATGACATTATTCCCGCTGGTTTAACAGCAGTTGTTGGTTCAGAATCAGTTTCAGGATCAGGCGCATTGATTAAAATTGCTGGCGCTACAGTATCGGTTTCTATACCAATAATCGAAGCAGGTGTCACAGAGAATGCGAGCTTCCAATTCAGAATTGATGACCCATTATTTGATGGTGATGGCATTGTAAACAGTGAAACATTCATCAACCAAGCCATTGCTAACAGCGATCAAACCCAGTCGATCTTGAGTGATGGGAACGGCGATCAAATGGATGGCAATCAACCCACCAGTTTTACAGCCGTTGCAGGAATATCAGGAGCACCTGTATTAGATGTAGAAAAACGGTGGACTCTAACTGATGATTTTGATGATGATAATTTAGTTAATCCAGGTGATCAATTAACCTACACCATCAGTTTAAGAAATACAGGATCTGCGTTTGCCGATAATGTCATTCTCAATGATGCAATTCCAAATCTCACATCTATTGTGGCAGGAAGTGTTCTTACAACACAAGGCATTGTTATCAGCGAAAATCCTGTTTCAGTCAATATTTCAGATATAGAGCCAGGAAATGTTGTAATCATCACGTTTTCTGTGATCGTAGATGCTGATGCACCGAATGGTTCGATTATAATTAATCAAGCCATAGTCAGTGGTAATAATTTCAGCGACGAATATAGTGATGATAATGGTAATGACAGTGATGGTAAGAATCCAAACCTAACAGAAGTCGTTGATACCGTGGTTGATTTAGTTCTTACTAAAACGGTAAGTGAGAATCTTATATCCAATAATGAATCAGTGGTATATAACTTGAATTTAATTAATCGAGGACCCAATGTTGCCACTCAGGTCAGTGTAATTGATGTTTTATCTGAAGCTATGATTTACACTGATTCGTCAACTGATATAGGTAATTATGAACCTATTACTGGTATCTGGACAGTCGGTGAATTAGGTATCTTAGAAGAAGTCAATTTAGTAATTGAAGTGATAGTTGTCGGGCAAGACAATAGCCAAATTATCAACACTGCGGTTGCCTCATCATTTGAGCCAGATGCTAATTTATTAAATAATACAGGCAGTGTCAATGTGAATATCTTAGTACAAATACCAACCTTAGGCATATGGGGCCTTATAACCTTAATGCTTTCCTTCATATTCATGGTTTCAAGCTATAAGCACATTAAGAGAAAAAACAACAGATAAGTTATAATTATCCTTCACCAATTACATATTTCTTTAAGTAGACTCTAGTTGGTGAAGGTACATCATTAATATCATGTTTTTCTATAACTAAATTAAATTGGCAAATCTAATTGTACTTTAGTTTTATGATTATCAAATTGTACACCCAGTCCAATTAATCTCACGGGCCTTTTCCTCCTGTCCCATGCAGTAGCAATCAATTGCTTGTAGTCCTTAATGTTTAATTGTAAAGCCCTTAATTGAGCAGTTGTTGTATCAAAATTTTCAAAACGCAATTTAACATACAAGGCTTTGATCGGTAACTCTGAGTTTTTTTGACTTTTATCAAAACGTAGTACTAAACTTTCATAAAGCCTGTCTACTTCTTCTAAACAAGCAAATAAATCTAATATATTATTTATAAAAGTATCTTCTACACTCAAAGATTTTCTAATGCGATTGACGTTAACTGAGCGGTTATCGATTCCTCTGCATAATTTGTAGAGCTTATCTCCAAATTTACCAAATTTATTGTGTAATTCAATCTGAGTCAGTCTTTGTAAATCAGAACAAGTTTTGATGCCCATTTTTTGCATTTTCTGATTGGTGACTTTACCTACTCCAAATATTTTCTTTACAGGTAAATCTATAACAAAATCGGCAATTTCATCAGGTGTAATAACAAATTGTCCATTCGGTTTATTCCAATCACTGGCTATTTTTGCTAAAAATTTATTAGGTGCAATGCCTGCTGAGGCATTGAGGTTGTGTTCGTCTTTAATCTGCTTACGGATCTTTTGCGCAATCAGTGTTGCACTTCCTTTACACTGTTTGCAATCACTGACATCTAAAAAAGCTTCATCCAATGAAAGTGGCTGTACCAGTGGCGTGTACTCTCTAAATATTGCCTGAATTTTTTTTGATACTTCTCGATACAATGACATATTGACGCCCAACATAATCAACTGTGGACATTTCTTTATAGCTTGGCTCATGGGCATAGCTGAATGCACGCCAAATGCACGGGCTTCATAATTGCATGCAGCAACCACGCCTCGAGTTTCTGGTTTGCCTCCCACTGCAACAGGTAAGCCCTTTAATTCTGGATTTTCACGGGTCTCAACTGCTGCATAAAAACAGTCCATATCTATGTGAATTATTTTCTTCATCTACTAACAATAGGCAAAATAACAACAAAGAAAATCATTATCCAAATTGACCAAATAAACGACCCAGTTAGCGCTAAAAATAACGGAGTTTTATTGGAAATGAATAAAGGCATATGCAACATATTAAACAGCGGCCTGATGATAATAACAGGCAAATCTTTGCCAATAGATTCAAACAAATCTTTTGGTTTTCTAAATTTTCGCTCTTGAAAATTTTCTTGTAACCATTGCGCAAAAAAACCATAATAACCAAATATTATTGGAAAAACCCATAAAACCGTTCCGCTAACTAACATTGTTTCAATGTAGTGGTTAAGGTTAAAAACAAACAAATAAAAAGCCATACATGCACCAATCAGAATTGCAGTAATATAAAGCGATGTGTGCTTTTTTTTATTCCTATAAAATTCTAAACTTCTGTCAGGCTTAAGTTTAGTTTTCATACTTTTTTGACATGAAGGATTTTATGGTCGCCTAAGGCTAAATTATCTAATCTATAATCACCAATGCTTAACCTGATTAACCTCAGCACTGGCAATCCGACATGCGCCATCATTCTACGAACTTGCCGGTTACGGCCCTCATTAATGGTTATTTCAACCCAACTGGTTGGTGAGTTTTTACGTTGCCGAATCGGAGGTTCACGTTTCCAAACATAAGTAGGTTTTTTAAAAAGCATTTTTACATTTACCGCTTTAGATTTTCCATCTTTGAGTTTTATCCCATTTCTCAGTTCATCCAGCGCTGGTTTTTTGGCTACACCTTCGACTTGAACCAAATATACCTTATCTACTTTATGTTTAGGATTGGCTAATTTATGCTGAAGCTTACCATCATCAGTAAGCAGCATTAACCCTTCCGAATCATAATCTAAGCGGCCAATTGAATACACCTCTTTTATTTTGATAAAATCAGCCAATGTTAAACGTCCTTGATCATCTGTAAATTGGCTCAAAACGCGATAGGGTTTATTGAAAGCGACTAGCATTTTAGTTTTTCTAAAAACCTTCTGGGCGCATTTTCAAAACTGCCATTACTCATGAATACTACATGACATTGATTCTCACAAATTCTGCTAAGGTTTTCAATTAAAGAATCAACCGATACAATGGTTTTAATGTTTTGTTTATTTAATTTTTCGGTCATGCCGTCTTCCCAAGACAGTTCAGGATAATCAATAACAATGGCAACATCCGCTCCTTTTAACGAACCAGGCAGGGCTTTGGCGTGCGCGCCTGCTCGCATGGAATTGCTGCGTGGCTCAAATATTGCTATCAATTGTTGATTACCAATTTGCTTTTTTATACCGTCAATGGTGGTAGCAATTGCGGTTGGATGATGTGCAAAATCATCAAATATTTTAATGCCTCCATGTTCTCCAATAAATTCCATTCGGCGTTTAATACCCTGAAATTTTTCTAATGATTCAGCAGAATTAATTAAACTAATATTCTGTTGTTTTGCTGCTGCCATGGCTGCAATGGCATTAAACATATTGTGCTGGCCAGTCATATTCCATTTGATTTTGGCTTTTTCCTTTCCATAAAAAACGTCAAATTCAGAGCAATCAGACTTAATTGCCTTGGCATAAATATCCGCCGTTTCATCACTGCCAAATGTAAGTACCGGAGTCCAACAACCCATTTTTAACACCTGCTTTAAATTATCGTCATCGTTATTGACGATAATGGCGCCATTGTTTGGAATGGTTCGCACAAAGTGGTGGAACTGGGTTTTTATCGCATCAAGATTGGGGAAAATATCCGCATGGTCGTATTCTAAATTATTCAAAATAGCGACATTAGCATGATAATGCACAAACTTTGAACGCTTATCAAAAAAGGCCGAATCGTATTCATCTGCTTCAATAATAAACGATTTTGCCTCGGTATTTCTAGCCGAAATGCCAAAATCTTCCGCGACGCCACCAATTAAAAATCCAGGATCATTATTATTGTCCTCCAAAATCCAAGCCAACATTGAGGATGTTGTTGTTTTACCGTGTGTCCCTGCAACAGCAAAAACTTTTTTATGTCGCAGTAAATGTTCACCCAACCATTGAGGACCTGAAGAAAAAAACTGCGCACTAGATAGGAGTTTTTCAATTACAGGCATACCTCTGGTCATGACATTGCCAACAACGACCTCGTCATATTTTTGCCCCAATACAGAATCATCGTATCCTTGGTGCATGGTAATTCCCAGATTATCTAACTGTGTACTCATTGGTGGATACACATTTTTATCGGAGCCACTGACTTCATAACCCAAAGAACGGGCCAATTCAGCAAGGCCTCCCATAAACGTGCCGCAGATTCCAAGTATATGTATTTTTTGATTTTTTCGTGCATTCATACAAAGCATTTTATCATGATATAATACAGCCATGAATATAGATTACGACATTTTTATTGATGCCCAAGGTTTAAAATGCCCACAACCCTTATTGCTCACCAAACAAGCCATCAAACAATTAAAAAAAAATCAAGTATTACAACTCGTCGCAACAGACCCTCATACAGATTTAGATATTGAGGTTTGGTGTGATCGTTTTGAACATGAAATAATTCATACTTCAGATAAAAATGGGGTCTATAAATTCTGGATCAGAAAATAATCCATTTTTTAATAATTTTGATTCATATATTTGCCATTTCTCATAGAGAATTAGTCATAAATGCATTAAAATACTCTGTCCAAAAACATGACAATGATCATGTACAATTATAACTCAATGGGGACAACAATGAGTTTAAGAGAAGACATAAGACAAGCCGCTTTGGAATACCACAACGACTTTCCACCTGGAAAAGTAAAAATTGTGGCGACCAAAGCATTAACAACTGCCAAAGATTTAGCTTTGGCTTATTCACCGGGTGTAGCTGCGCCTTGCGAAGAAATTGCAAAAGATCCATCTACAGCCTCTTTGTACACTGCTCGTGGCAACCTCGTAGCTGTTATAACCAATGGAACGGCAGTATTAGGATTGGGTGATATTGGACCATTGGCCTCAAAGCCAGTGATGGAAGGCAAGGCTGTTTTGTTTAAAAAATTTGCTGGGGTTGATGTCTTTGATATCGAAATCAAAGAAAAAGATCCTGACAAATTAATTGAAATCATTGCTGCTCTTGAACCCACATTTGGCGGCATAAATCTTGAAGACATAAAATCTCCAGAATGTTTTTATATAGAAGAAAAGCTTAAAAACAGATTAAATATTCCAGTTTTTCATGATGATCAACATGGAACTGCCATTATAACCAGTGCTGCCGTTATTAATGGCTTAAAAATAATAGGCAAAGACATATCCAAAGTTAAACTTGTTACCTCAGGTGCTGGAGCAGCTGGTATGGCTTGTTTGGATTTATTGGTAGATTTAGGTATCAAAACAGAGAACATTATTGTTTCTGATTCTAGCGGTGTGCTACACGAAAACCGTGAAGATATTATCAATGGAGAAGATCAACGCAGAATCCGTTATGCCAATGGAGTAAAACAACAAACATTAACAGAAGCTCTGGTTGATGCCGATATATTTTTGGGGGTTTCTGTTGCTGGTGTTTTAAAACCAGATATGATTCAACCCATGGCAAAAGATCCCATTATTTTAGCTTTGGCCAATCCAATTCCTGAAATCATGCCAGATGAGGCTTTAAAGGTTCGCCCAGATGCCATCATTGCTACTGGTCGATCTGATTATCCCAACCAAGTTAATAATGTGCTGTGTTTTCCTTATATATTTAGAGGCACGTTAGATGTCGGTGCTTCATTCATTAATGATGAAATGAAAAAAGCCTGTGTTTATGCTTTGGCTGAACTGGCTCAAAAAGAAACCTCGGATATTGGCGCTCAAGCATTCGAAGGAGAGGCCAAGGGATTTGGGCGTGATTACTTGATTCCACAACCATTTGATCCCCGTATTTTATTGTATGTTGCACCTGCAGTTGCTCAAGCGGCAATGGACTCTGGTGTTGCAACTAAACCCATAAAAAACATGCAAGAATACAAAGACATTCTCAGTTATTTTGTATTCAAAAGTGGTTTAATGATGAAACCCATCTTTGATCAAGCACGATCCAACCCAAAAACTGTTGTTTTTGCTGAAGGAGAAGATGAGCGCGTTCTCAGAACTGTTAGAACCGTCATTGATGATAAACTGGCTAAGCCAATTTTGATTGGCAGACCAGAAGTAGTGAAATCAAGGATTGAAAAAATTGGCATTGATCTAACCATAGATAAAGACTTTGAATTAGTCAATCCACAAGATGATTCCCGTTATAAACAATATTGGACTTTGTATCACGAAATCATGCAAAGAAACGGGGTCACTCCTGAAATTGCTAAAGCTTTGGTTAGAACAAGAACTTCAATAATTGCTGCCCTTATGGTTAAACGTGGAGAAGCTGATGCCATGTTAGCAGGATTAACAGGCAGATTTCCAAAAGTACTGACTCATGTCGAAGATATTTTGGGATTACAGAAAGATGTAATAAAAACATCCACCATGAGCGGTATATCTACCGAATATGGTAATTTCTTTTTCTGTGATACTTACGTTAACCCAGACCCAAGCCCAGAAGAAATTGCAGAAACAACAATTATGGCAGCTGAAAAATTAAAAGATTTTGGCAAAACACCCAGAGTGGCTCTGATTTCTTATTCAAGCTTTGGATCTCGGGGCGGGAAAAGCCCCAGAAAAATGCGCAAAGCATTAGAAATATTACATAAAAAAGCACCTGATTTAGAAATTGAAGGCGAGATGGAAGCCGATATTGCATTGATACCAGAATTACGAAAAAGTATCTTCCCTAACTCACAATTATTCGGAAGGGCTAATCTATTCGTATTACCTAATTTAGATACAGCCAATGCCATAATCAATATGCTGAAAAATTTTACAAAAGGCGTAACTATTGGCCCTATTTTATTGGGCAGCAAACAAGCTGCACATGTCCTCATTCCAACAGCATCTGTTCGTCGTATAATTAATATGACAGCCATTGCTGTTGTTGATGCTCAAAAGAAAGAAGTAGAAGAGAAAATAAATGACTGAAAATAATGATATTTCAAACAAAATCGACATCGACTCACAAGAAACACAAGAGTGGTTGGATGCATTAACGGCTGTGATCAATGAAGAAGGGCCTGAACGTGCCCATTACTTAATTGAACAATTAGTTGAATTGAACAGGCGTTCTGGAGGGCACCTGCCATACGAAGCCACTACCGCTTATCTCAACACTATTCCCACACATAAAGAACAAAAATCACCTGGAAACCCAGAGATAGAATGGAAAATACGTGCGATCATTCGTTGGAACGCAATGGCAATGGTTGTCAGAGCCAACCGACGCCCTGGAGCACTGGGTGGTCATATTGCCAGTTTTGCTTCAGCAGCGACCATTTATGATGTTGGGTTTAATCATTTTTTTCGTGGCCCAGATCACGAATGTGGAGGAGACTTATTGTATGTTCAAGGCCATTGTGCCCCTGGTTTTTATGCCAGATCTTTTCTAGAAGGCAGATTCAGTGAACAAGAATTAGATAATTTTAGAAGGGAAGTTGAAGGCAAAGGATTGTCCTCTTATCCACACACGTGGTTAATGCCAGATTACTGGCAATTTGCAACCGTTTCTATGGGATTGGGACCAATTCAAGCGATTTATCAAGCACGGTTTATGAAATATATGCAAAACCGAGATTTAACACCTAAAACGGATAAAAAAGTTTACTGTTTTCTCGGTGATGGCGAAACAGATGAGCCGGAATCATTGGGCGCTATATCTATGGCTGGTCGCGAAAAATTAGACAATTTGGTTTTTGTTGTGAACTGTAATTTACAAAGATTAGATGGACCAGTTCGCGGTAATGGAAAGATTATTCAAGAACTAGAAGGTGTTTTCCGGGGAGCTGGCTGGAATGTAATCAAAGTTATTTGGGGTGGTTATTGGGATAAGCTTTTAGCGCGAGATCACAAAGGATTACTGCGCAAACGCATGGAAGAAGCCGTAGATGGTGATTACCAAAACTACAAATCAAAAGACGGGGCTTATGTTAGAGAGCATTTCTTTGGTAAATATCCAGAGTTGAAAGAGATGGTTGCAACCATGAGCGACCAAGATATTTGGAGATTAAACCGTGGCGGCCATGATCCACATAAAATGTTTGCTGCCTTTAAACAGGCTTCTGAACACAAAGGCCAACCAACTGTGATATTAGCTAAAACCGTAAAAGGTTATGGCATGGGTCAAGCAGGGCAAGGACTCAATACAACGCATCAGCAAAAGAAAATGAAAACTTCTGCTGTTAAACACTTTAGGGATCAATTCAACGTTCCAATTGCTGATGAGAATTTGGATGATGTGCCTTATTACAAACCACCTGAAGACTCTGAAGAAATACAATATCTCAAACAACGCCGACAAGAATTAGGAGGCTATTTGCCTCAACGCAGAATTAACTATGAGAAATTTGCTATCCCTGAACTTGAAAAATTTGCAAGTCTCATGAAATCATCTGGAGACAGAGAGTTTTCAACAACAATGACTTTTGTTAGGACTTTAGCGATTCTGTTAAGAGACAAAAATATTAAAGACAAAATTGTTCCCATTGTTGCTGATGAAGCCCGAACTTTTGGTATGGAAGGCTTGTTCAGACAATTAGGTATTTATTCGCATCAAGGACAAAAATATACACCTGAAGATGCCGATCAACTTATGTTTTATAAAGAAAGCATTAGCGGTCAAGTCCTACAGGAAGGTATTTCTGAAGCTGGTGCAATGTCCTCTTGGATAGCTGCTGGTACAGCTTATGCTAATTATGGAGTGGCTATGATTCCATTCTTTATTTATTATTCCATGTTTGGTTTTCAGCGTATTGGCGATTTATGTTATGCAGCGGGTGACATGCGAACTAAAGGATTTTTATTAGGTGGCACATCAGGTAGAACCACTTTAAATGGTGAAGGTTTACAACATGAAGACGGACATTCTCACCAATTTTCAGCCACTGTTCCGAACTGTATTTCTTATGATCCAACCTTTTCATATGAAGTAGCAGTTATTATCCAAAATGGATTACAAAGAATGTATGGGGATGACGAAGATGTATTTTTCTATATTACTTTGCTGAATGAGAATTATCAACACCCAGAAAAACCCAAAGATGTGGAAAGTGGAATCCTGAAAGGCATGTATTCACTTAAACAAACAAAAGGCAAAATCAAAGCTCAATTACTTGGATCTGGTGCCATACTTCGTGAAGTTATTGCGGCAGCGGATTTATTAAAAAGTGATTTTAAAGTTGATTGTGATATTTGGAGTTGTCCTAGTTTCACCGAATTAAAACGTGATGGCCAAAGTGCCACAAGATACAACAGATTAAATCCTAACAAAAAAACCCAGGTTTCTTATGTTGAACAATGTTTAGATAAAGCCAAAGGACCAGTCATTGCTGCCAGTGATTATGTTCATGATTATGTTGAACAAATTAGACCTTGGGTAAAAGCAGATTTTTCTACCTTAGGCACTGATGGATTTGGTCGATCTGATACACGAGAACAATTGCGATCATTCTTTGAAGTTGACAGGTATCACATCGCATTTAGCACAGTCACTGCTTTGGTAAAATCAGGTGAATTACCAAAAACAGCGATTAACAAGGCCATCAAACAATATAATATTGATGCCAATCGCCCTGATCCAGTAGGAGTGTGATATGAGTAATAAAGAAATAATTAAAGTCCCAGATATCGGTGATTTTGATTCAGTAGAAGTCATTGAGGTATTGGTTGCAGTTGGTGATAATATTGAAAATGAAACAACCATTGTGACTCTTGAAAGTGAAAAAGCCGCTTTAGAGGTACCTTCGCCAGTCTCAGGAACCGTTACAAAAATTTTAGTCAAAGAGGACGATGCAGTTTCTGAGGGCACTGCCTTAATTGAAGTGGAGGTCTCTGATTCAAGTTCTTCAAATTCAGATGAACCCGCAAAAGAAACCAAAGACTCAACACCAGTTAAAGCTGAGACAGAAGAAAGTCCAAAAGCAGTGGTTGAAAAGCCCATGCCAAAAGAGGTGGTTAAAAAACCCCATCCAGTATTTGAATCTCCAACTCAATCTGGTAAAAAAGCCCATGCTTCACCAGCCATAAGAAAATTTGCTCGAGAATTGGGTGCCGATATCAATATCATTCCAGGCACTGGACGTAAAGGACGTATTACCAAAGAAGACGTAAAATCCTTTATTAAATCAGCACTGCAAACTGGCGGCACCGCTCAATCTGGAACGCCTAGTTTTGAAGTATTACCTCCTCCCAATGAAGATTTTACAAAATATGGTGAAACTGAAACAGTATCCTTATCAAGAATTCAAAAAATTTCTGGTAAATATCTTCACCGAAACTGGGTAAGGATTCCGCATGTTACTCAATTTGACGAAGCAGACACAACGGATATGGAGGAATTTAGACAGTCCATAAAAGCAGAGGCCAAAACTCAAGGTTTTGGTTTGTCTCCGTTAGCCTTTATTATTAAGGCAGTGGCTGTAGCATTAAAGAAATTCCCACAATTTAATGCATCCTTAGATGCCAGTGGCGAAAATTTAATTCTGAAAAAATACTATCATATAGGTATTGCTGTCGATACACCAAATGGATTAGTGGTTCCCGTATTAAGAGATGTTTTAACCAAAACCATCATGGAAATCGCAAAAGAAATGGGTGAAATTTCTGTTAAAGCCAGAGAAGGAAAATTATCTCCCAATGACATGAAAGGTGGATGTTTTTCCGTATCTTCATTAGGTGGAATTGGAGGAACAGCCTTTACCCCAATAATTAATGCACCGGAAGTTGCCATATTGGGCGTTAGTCGTTCTAAAATCAAACCTGAATACAATGATAAAGGTGAAGTTGAACCAAGATTAATGTTGCCTCTGTCATTATCTTATGATCACAGAGTCATAGATGGTGCTGATGCGGCACGCTTTATCGTATACCTTTCAACCGTTTTATCAGACTTAAAGAAGATGTTATTATGAGCAATATAGTAGATTTAAAAATTCCAGATATGGGTGATTTTGATGGAGTTCCAGTCATTGAAATCTTAGTCAGCGAAGGTGATTCTATTGCATTAGATGACCCATTAATTACGCTTGAAAGTGAAAAAGCCACCATGGAAATTCCATCAACATATGCCGGAAAAATCACAGAAATTTTAGTTGAAATTGATGAAATTGTTAAGCAAGGTACTGTTATTGCTCGCATTGAAGTTGAAGAAACAAAAGAAACTGAATCTAAAGCCACAAAACAACAACAATCAGAACCTCAAAAAGAAAAAACCGCCCAGATAGAAGATTCTGCCCCGCCTGCACAAACTGATAGTGATAATTATGACACCGAATTACTGGTTCTTGGCGGAGGGCCAGGTGGTTACACTGCCGCTTTCCGTGCAGCAGATTTGGGCATGCAAGTGACACTAGTAGAAAGGTATGAAAAACTCGGTGGTGTCTGCTTAAATGTGGGTTGTATTCCATCAAAAGCGCTACTCCATTCTGCACAAGTAATCAGAGAAGCTGAACATATGTCTAGCAATGGCATCACTTTTGATAAGCCCAAAATAGACAGAGAAAAACTATTGGGTTGGAAAAATTCTGTGATTTCAAAACTCACCGGTGGCTTGGCACAAATGTCAAAACAACGCAAAGTAAACGTTGTCACAGGTACTGGTACATTTGTTGATGCCCACACGTTAGTTGTTGACGGTAATAACATTACTTTCAAACAATGTATTATTGCTGCTGGATCACAAGTTTTTAAATTACCTAATATTCCATGGGATGATAAACGCATAATGGATTCCTCTGATGCTTTAGAAATGTCTGATATTCCCAAATCAATGTTGGTTATTGGCGGAGGTATAATTGGCTTGGAAATGGCAACTGTTTATTCAGCTCTAGGAACTGAAATAACCATTGTTGAAATGATGGACCAAATCATTCCAGGTGCTGACAAAGATTTAGTTAGACCACTGATGGCCATTTCTAAAAAACGCTATAAATCCATTAAGCTCAAATCAAAAGTGACCAGTGTAGTTGCCAAGAAAAATGGATTAGAAGTTGAATTTGATGAAAAAGAAAAAGAAACTTTCGATAAGGTTTTAGTGGCTGTTGGAAGAGTTCCAAATGGCAACAAATTGGCTGCTGAAAATGCAGGTATTGCCGTTACTGAAAGAGGGTTCATTGAAGTTGATAATCAGCAACGAACCAATATTCCTCATATATTTGCCATAGGCGATATTGTAGGGCAACCCATGTTAGCGCACAAAGCCACACACGAAGCCAAAGTCGCAGCTGAAGTGGCGCATGGTGAAAAAGTTTTCTTTGATGCCTTGGTCATCCCTTCTGTAGCCTATACAGACCCTGAAGTTTCGTGGGTTGGTGAAACTGAAATAAGCGCAAAAGAAAAAGGCTTAAACTATGGAATCGGAAAGTTTCCTTGGGCAGCCAGTGGAAGAGCATTGGCCTTAGATAGAACAGAAGGACTAACCAAAATAATTTTTGATAATGATACTAACCTTGTTATTGGAGCAGGAATTACTGGTCCCAATGCAGGGGAGCTTATTTCAGAATTATGCTTAGCCATCGAAATGGGTTGTGAAGCCGCTGATATAGGTTTGACTATTCACCCTCATCCAACTCTGGCTGAATCTGTTGCTATGAGTGCCGAGGCCTTTGAAGGAACCATTACTGATCTTTATATGCCTAAGAAAAAATAAAGTTAATATATTTGGGTACTTTAATTAAGTACCCAAATATATTTTATCCACTTAATTTGGCTATAATAAACTTTCTAATTTATTTAATGTATCTGGATTTTCAGATTGACTTAACCAAAATAAGGCCTGTTTCTTTACTTGTCTAGAATAATTTTCTGTTAATAAACTAAATAAAGAATCATCATTATTGTGGTGTGATAATTGAGATAATAAAAATACGGCATTATTAATTTCGTGATGTGATTTCGTGGTATTAAGTATTTCCAAAACAACCTCTTTTGCTGATTCTGGTTTTGTTTGTGATAACCAGAACAATGCCTTTTCTTTTAACTCACTACTATCATGGCTTTTGGCAATTTTTAATAAAGCTTTATCAGCACCTTCGGAATCAATTTGTGACAATGAAAATATTGCTTTTTCTCTGACGCTATTTGACTTATCATTATTTATTGCATGCACCAATAAATCTATCGCATCTGGCATACCTTCTTGAGCCAACCAAAAATAAGCATCCGAACGTTGTTCTGAACTAATATCATTCAAAGCAATAAATTTTAAAAACTCAATAGATTTTGCTGATTTTGATTGCGTCAATGCAAAGTTGATATGGTTTTTTACTTTTCCAGCTGGCAATCGATGATATAGTTTTTGAAGATATTCCACACCATCATTTCGACTATTTCCTATCCAGAAGATTGCATTTTTTGAGATATGTTTTTCATTTAATGATGCCAATTCAAATAGTGCTTTAGATGCAGGTTTTCCCTTATGGTTTGCTAATGAATATAGCGCACTATCTGCCAATTTTTTTGTCAATGAATTTGATATCATTTTTAACCATTCTATACTTTGATTGAGTGATATGTCATCCAACCATTTTACATTATATTGACCCGCAACGACTTTACACTTATCTCCAACTGTCAAAATATTTTCTACCTTTTGTTTATGTACTTTTACATAAATATTTAATTTCTGTGTAATTCCATCTGAACTAGAGTTACCGAAACTGGTATTCAATTTTTCTAAATCACATTGTTTCATTTCTTTATTTTTACTATTCCAACAACACATAGATCTGGTCTGTTCTTGCGCTTCTATTTGATAAGCTAACCAATAAGTATTGCTTTTATTTTGAATAATGTAGCTTTCAATGCCTTTGCTTTCCATGCCTGTTTTTAATTTAAAATCTGCTCCCTTTGCCATGTTAGCTATCATTAATATAATGATTGTTAATATTTTCATTTTTGTTCTCCTGTTTTATCCAAACTTTCTAATCTTTTCAAAATGTATTCTGGATCAATCTGACTAATAGTTCTTAATAGGTGTTTTTTTATCTCAAGATCTTCTTCTTGCTTTAATAGTTGAACCAATGCCTGAGTATTACCCTCTATCATATAAGCCTCTATGACAGAATATTTCACTTTTGTATTTTCAGAATTGTACGTATTTGATAAATATTCATGATTATTATTAACACCATGTATACCCATGGCTTTTATCATGTGTAATTTTAGCTCTTCATCTTGACTTTTTTTATGCAACTGTTTTAGTTCTTCAGAAGCGCCCATTGCTCCTAGCATTTGAATAATTTCAATCTTAGATTGCTGGTTTTTTTCCATCTCAAAAACTTTTATCAACTCTTCTTTTTCATTCATCGCCATTAAAGCTTGAATCAATTGCCTTCTCATTTCTTCTTCAGTTTCATTCTTAATTAAATCATGTATTAATTCTGATTTTTTTCCCGTTGCAATAAATACAGAAATAATTTCATTTTTCAAATCTGAATTTTTTGTACTTTTATATAGATCATCAAGATAAGGTTCCAATTCATCATCCAACATTATTAAAGACTGGATTGCCTGTTTTTTCACATCAATATCTGAAGCGCTTGCTATAAGTTCTTTTATAGACTGACTATCACCACTTAATGCCAATGCTTGAATTAATGCTCCTTTGTTGTGTGAAGTATTTAGACTCGATGACAATTTCCTCAACTCTTTTGAAGCTCCTTTTACACCTAATAATTGGATCATTTGCTGTTTTAAATCAGCATCACTTTCATTCTCAATAAGATCTAAAATTTTACTATTATCACTTGAATGAATAAATCCCTGAATAATTGAGGACTTTAAAACTTTATCTGAATTTTTTTTATATAAATCCAATAATAACTCATTACTTTTTAGACTATTTTTTAAGCTTAACATTTGTACTGCTACATCTTGTAAATCTTCAAGTTGATTATTTTTAATAAATTCATACAATTCTTTGGTGGCTTTTTCAGTTTCATTAATTCCCATTAAGTGCAATGCATTCATTTTTACTTGTTTATTTTTTGTAGTATTCAACATATCTACAATAAGCTTCATACCCTTTATCTGATCTTTAAACATGATTTGCTGAATGGCATGTAATTTCAATTCTTCATTGAGTTCTAATACTTGTATTTTATTTAACTCTTCTAATTCTTTAAGCTCTTTTATTTCAATATCTAATTCATTGATTTTAGGCATGTTGTTATCGATAAGATTTTCTACCAATAAATATTCTGCATCATTAATCCATTGGCTATTGGGATAATCTCTTATTAATTTTTCTATGGTTCTCTTGGCTTTTGCATCTTGTTTATTCTTAAACAAAGCATAAGATTGCCAATATAATGCTGCATCAGTGTATTGCTGATCTGATTCTGCTTTTTTGAAATATTCATATGCTTGGATATAATTCTTAGAGTGCATTGCTTTTTGACCGGCTTCATAATCTTTATTTTGTGCATGTACCATTAGCGGTATTATGCTCATTAATGTAAAGCTCATAACTAATTTTATTTTTGTGAAGTTCATTATCTTCTCCTAAATACTCGTGTCTTGTTGGTTTGACAACTGTGACTTAATTTGTTGTTTACTGCTTTTAACTTTGTATAGCAGCTGATTGTTGGCGTATTCACTGATATAATTTTGTGAATTTTTTATATCGCCATTCGATACTTCCAGTAAGACTTGTTCTAACTCTATTAATAAGTTTTTTAGTCGTTTATTGTCATTATTGGCATAAGCATTTTTGTATATTCTATTTGAGGCCAATAAACTCTCTGCACTTTTAATTAATGCTGGCGAGTTGTATTGACTACTCATGTTACTAACTTGAGTGAGAAATATGTCAGTTTGTGTTAGATGTAATTTCATGTTTTTTGCCAATAATCTTTGAGTCGTCGTCGAGTTGGATTCATTAATGATTAAAGCATTGTTATGACCTATAAAATAAAATGAAACAGCAATTGTGAATATTGCAACTAATCCAAAAATTGAAAATTGCGGCCTAAAAATAGAGTTAATCCATTGATGAAACAACGGTGCTTTTGTTGGGGCATCAAGCCGACTAACAATGTTATCCCATAATTTGGATCCATATTCATCACCTATTTCATATTGATTAATTTTTTGCTCAATATTATTCATGTCATTTTGTAATTTTTCTAATTGTTTACATCCCTGTTTTGTTGATAAAATTTCATCCACTACTTTTTTATCCTTAATCTCATTTAAATGCAGCATTAATAGTTCAAATTCATCATTCATATTTTTTTCTGATTTCATGAGTTCACCATTGGTCTTAGTTTATTTCTTAATTTTTGAACGGCTCTATAGATAGTTTGTTTACAGGCATTGTTGTTTATATTTAATTTCTTAGAAATTTCATTAATAGAATATCCTTGGTGATGTTTTAAAGTAAATGCCAATCTTTCTACATCAGATAAACCAGTTAACGCTGTTTGTAATTGTCTATTAATATCTAACTGATCTTCTTGATTAATTTTTTCATCTTGTTTATTTTCTAAATATATATTTTGCTCAATAGAATCTGTGTTTTTATATTTCTTTGTTTTTCTTAAGTAATCTATTGATGTGTTACTGGCAATTCTGAATAACCACGTTGAAAACTTTGCCTGTGATGTATACTTGCTTAGAGCTTTATAAGCTTTTATGAAAGTATCTTGAGTAATGTCTTCAGCGCAAGATTTATTAGCAGCATACCGAAATGCCAATAGATTTACTGGTTTTGAGTAATGTATAACAATACTTTTAAATGCCATTTTATCGCCATGAATGGCCTGTCTAAGAATTATGTCGTCTATTTCGTGCATGATACAAGTTTAAACGGCTTGAATTGAATTTGGTTATTATTTTATTTTTAATATTTTAATTTATAACCAAAAATCTTGAAATATATAATATCAATCTATACACTGTATATATTGTATAAATCAATTTGAGAACAACATGAAAGATTATGATGCCATTGTAATTGGCGCAGGCAATGCTGGATTAACTGCTGCTGTCACGTTACAAAAAGCCGGAAGCAAAACTTTATTACTGGAAAAGCACAACATTCCGGGTGGTTGTGCCACTTCGTTTGTCAGAGGAGAGTTTGAATTTGAAGTGGCATTACACCAATTAAGCGGACTTGGAACAGAAAAACAACCATTTATCATGAGAAAAATTTTCCACGAACTTGGGGTGATGGATAAAGTAGAGTTCACCCAAGAATCAGATTTGTACCGCATGGTAGTTAAGGATGGAGTAAACGATTTTGACATTACTTTACCAGCTTGTTGGGATGGCATTAAAAACACACTTTCAGAAAATTTCCCAGATGAAAAAGAATCTATTTCTCAATTCATGTTATTGTGTGAAAAAATATGTATCGAAAACTTCATGTATGTGCCAAAAGCACGTAAGAAATCTGATCAAGAAATGCTTTCTAAAATGGCGAAGAAATTTGTTCAATATGGACTAAGAAGTGCTAAAGATGTTTTAGATGAGTTTTTCAAAAATGAACAATTAAAAACTATTTTGGCAGCTTATTGGTGTTACTTAGGATTGCCTCCCAGCCAAATGGCCTTTTCTGACTTGGCAATTATGTTATTTAGTTATGGCATGTTCAAGCCATGGCATATAAAAGGTGGGTCTCAAGCATTATCGAGCGCTTTATTAGAGAGTTTTCTCCAGGCTGGTGGTGAAGTGCGTTTTAATTGTGCTGTAGAAAAAATTCTTACTAATTTATCTGCAGAAAATCCTGAAGTCAAAGCAATTAAAACCGAACATGGAGATGTTATTAGCTGTTACCAAATTGTTTCAAATGCCAGCTCTGTACTCACTTATGGTGATTTGCTAGATTTGCCTCAAATGCCAGTCAGTATTAAAAAGGATTTTAAATCAAGAGAAGTCGGAACCTCTGCTTTTTGTTTGTATTTAGGATTAGATTGTAGTCCTGAAGAATTAGGTATTAGCAACGCTTCTACTTTTTTATCTTCATCTATTGATGAAGAATTAATGCACGACACAATGAAGACTATGAATCCACCAGTTGCAACGATGTTGACTTGTTATAATGTCGATGATCCCAGTTTTGCTCCTGAAGGAAAGACGCAAGTATCATTACTCTGCTTACAATATGGCAAATTATGGGAAGATGTTCCAATTGAAGATTATGCTGAAACTAAATATGCCTTCGCTGAACATTTATTGGCTCAAGCTGAACTCACATTTCCTGGAATAAAAGCCTGCATAGAGGAAGTAGAAGTAGCCACACCTCTGACAATGATGAGATACCTAAATACCCCAGAAGGTGCCATTTATGGTTTCCAACAAAATCCGGAGGATTCCTCATTATACCGTGAGCGTATTGAGAGTGTCACAGGCTTACATCTGGCTGGTAGTTGGAATGGTATGGGTGGATTTCAACCCACTTATATGATGGGTGCATCGACTGGGCGTTATGTATCAGAACAAATAAAAAAGCACAAAATAAATTCCAATCACATTGAATCAAACCAAGAGGCTTCACATGTCTAAATCAAATCCTGACTCAACAAATAAGGTACCTGATATTTTAAATATTGTTTCAGGATACCAACAAGGTCTGAACCGAATGCATGATCGTGCAAAAAGTGGAACAAACAAATCTGAGTATAAAGGCAAAGTTGCCAAAGAGGTTGCCAAACTCCACCCCAAACGACTGAAGTTAAAGGTTAAGAAAATTATTCGAGAGACCCAATCTACTAAAACATTAAGAATGATTTCTGATGAGCAAACATTGCCTCCATTCCAAGCAGGGCAGTACATCAATTTGTTTACAGAGATAGATGGTGTAGAAACAGCACGCCCTTATGCGATTTCTTCTTGTCCCACAAAAAGAAATCATTATGATTTAACTGTGAAAATTGTTGATAATGGCTTTGTAACTTCACACCTGTTAGGTGATAAGGTTAATGTTGGTCAAGCTTATGAAGCAACAAGCCCTATGGGTTCTTTTTATCACAATCCATTGTTTCATGGAAATGACTTGGTGTTTTTGGCTGGTGGTTCTGGAGGCGCGCCTGCACGAAGCATGATAAGTAACGTTTTAAATAAAGGCTTAGATATTAATTACCACCTTATTTATTGTAATAGTTTTGAAAATGATGTGATTTTCGCTGATGAATTTAGAATGCTGGCTGAAAATCATGACAACTTTACATTAACTGAAATCATCTCACAGCCTAGCAGAAAATATAAAGGATTAACGGGATACATTGATCAGAAGCAATTATCTCAATTAATTCATCATGTTAACAATAAAACTTTTTATGTGTGTGGCCCCACTCCCTTTAATAATCATTGTCAATCTGAATTAAAAAAAATGGGCGTTGAAAATAAAAAAATTAGAATTGAATGTAATGGGCCACCAAAGAAACCCAGTTTAATGCCTAAGTGGCCAAGTAGTGCAAAAGAATCAGATGACATTACAATTTCAATAAAAGGACGTGGTAAGTTTAAAGCCAAAGTTGGTGAACCTTTGCTTAATAGTCTTGAACGCAATGGCTATTCAGTAGAAAATGCATGCCGCTCTGGAGAATGTAGTTTGTGTCGAGTTAAAGTATTGCAAGGAGAGGTATTTAATCCGCCAGAATCTCGTTTAAGAAAGTCTGATCATCAGTTTGGATGGGTGCATTCCTGTGTTGCTTTTCCAACTACTGATATTGAAATATTGTTTTAGTTTTTCAGCCCTTGTGTTGCGATAGATAGAAAATCTTGTATTCCTAATTTTTTATCTATCACTATCTGGCCTGTAATAAGCAGCGAAGCAACGCCATGAACCAATGCCCATGCTCCTTGAGCTTTTATATTGAGTTTGTGTTCATCAGTTTCATCTTGTGTAAAACAATCCCTGAGCAAAATATAGGTACTTCTACTGGCTTGGTTTAATTTTTTTTCACTCTCTGAAACAGATTTTTTAATTTGGATATTTTTTTTAACTTGCTGCTCAGGATGAGTTTGACTCAGCATTAATTTATATAACTGAGGATTGCTGATGGCAAATTTTATATAAGCAACTCCATACAGCAATACTAAATCATCAGATTTTAATGATTTCTTCTTAATCCTTTTAAGTTTTCGGGCTAATTTCATGAAGCCTGAAGCGGCAATAGTCTGAAACAATTCAGATTTATTTTTGAAATGTGCATAAGGTGCCATGTGACTCACACCTGCCTCAGTCGCTATCCCACGTAATGACAATGCATCAATACCTTTAATAATAATGAGATGTTCCGCCGCTTTTAATAGAGCTGCTTTTAAATCACCATGGTGGTATTTTTTATTGGAGTGCTTTGTCACAATGCTATTTATGATATTTAATTCAATAATTTATCAGGTTTAATGAAAATTTCAATAAATAACAAAGAATAATTAAAAGTAAAATTTAAATATCTATATATGTTAATGACTATAGATAAGGCAAAATCCAGCCACTGCGTTTTTTATACGCTGCCCATTCGGGGTAACGCGACAAACTTTTTTCTTTGGCAATCATATTGGGTAAAAATACCATACTCCAGACCAGTGCCAATATAACAAATGGCAACCAATGCATAACCATCAAAGCAAAACTACCGTAAATCATTATTTCTCCTAAATAATTTGGGTGGCGAATATATTTATGAACTCCATCTGTAATCAAGCCTTTTTTATACTTTAATGTATAATATTTTTGTGCATCAGCCACCATCATAAT
>JBGCFT010000203.1:0-3921 GCA_045107085.1 Marinicellaceae bacterium
TATGGCAATGATTCTGCCCATAATCATTGCTATTTCAAGAGGACTAAGTTCAGCACATGAACAAGGTTTTATTCACCGTGATATCAAGCCGGAAAATATTTTACTCGGACAAAATGGTGATATTAAATTAGCCGATTTTGGGACGACAATCTTGCACCACTCTCTTGAAAAAGATCACATAACAGGAACCAGCGGTTATATTGCTCCTGAAATTTATGAAAAAGGTGACTTTGGTGTGAGAAGGTTCTTAATCAAATCAAAAGTCAGTCAAATCAAATACAACTTAAGAATATCAATAGTTCGGGCTTATATTATTGGCGAGTCGCTGCTGTCAGTGAAAACGATTTGGTGGGCTTTAAAAGTCAATCAAGTATATTAAACATTACATCCAATCTAGCTGATAATGCAGCACCTTTAATCGCCATAGATATTATAGGAAAAAAAGTAATCAAGAACCAGAAAATCATCACTGAATCACAGGCTCAAATTAAGATATTGAGCCATGATAATTTATCTGCATTTGATAAAATGTATTACCGATGGAATCAAGATTCTTTGGTCTTTATCGACGAAGGTTTGCAGATAATAGATATTCAAAACGGATTGTTAAGTATTATATCAGTAGATAAATTAGGCAATCAGGCCACTAAACAATATACTTTTTTGAATGAATAATTTTATTTAGTGCCTTTGAATTGAATTAATGTTGATTACTCATGGTAGTTAATTTAAAACTATTGATACTATAAATTATGAAATTATGATTTATAATAAGAAATTGTAATAACTATTGTGGTAAGTCTTATGTCTGATGTTTTCGGGTTGAATTTTGATCAATTTTTTAACTTGTCTCTTATAGTCAATCACTCAATACTCATTCTTATTGCTCTGGGCCTGTCATTGCCCATTGCTTTTAACCGTGAAGCCTATTCTAACGGTGCGGGTTTGAGGACTTATTCATTGGTTGCTGTGGCAACGTGTTCCTACACTTTGTTGGCATTGGCTGTATTAAGTGATGAGATGGGGAAATTCATGGCAGGATTAGTAACGGGTATTGGTTTTATTGGAGGCGGAGCCATTATGAAGTCTAAAGATTCTGACCAAGTTAATGGATTAGCTGATGCTGCAAGTATTTGGAACATGGGAGCCATGGGAATTGCTGTAGCGTGGCAAAGATTTGAAATCGCTTTTTTAATCACAGTCATAAATTATTTTATATTTCGTGTTGGCCATCAAGTCAAAAAAGTAACAAACAATGAAAATAATGATGATAAAGAAAATAGTAGTGTTGATTGAGCCTGTTTTTTTTATTATTTTATTATGATTTCTTGGCCCGGATTAATCTTATGATTTGACTGGTTTTTTCCACAGGCTTAACTTGATATGGTGCTATAATTAATTCTTTATTTAAGAGAAAAATGCCATGTTGAAAAAAATGCCTTTAATTATTTTACTTATTTTGTCTTTATTTCTAATCTCCTGTGGAGAAAAAGAGGGGCCTGCTGAAAAAGCGGGAAAGAAAATTGATGATACCTATCAAGATGTTAAAGATAAAGCTGAAGATTTAGGTGACGAAGTTTCTGATAAAGCAGATGATATAAGCGATGAAGTATCAGATAAAATAGACGAAGTACAAGACGAAGAAGATGAAGATGACGACGAAGACGAAGATGATGATTAAAGTATAAATATAAATTCAAAACCAAGAGCCTATAATCAGGCTCTCTTGTTTAATAAACTGTTCAATCAATTCAAAAAATCAGATTAATAATGATGAAATATAGACTACAACTTATAGTATTGATTTTTATTTCTCAACTAATATGTGCTCAACAACCTGAGACTGAAGAAATTCTTGTAAAAGATGAGTTATTAACGGAATCTCAAGCAGTAACTACTTTGAGCGCCCAAGCCATTTCGGTTGATTCGCAAATAAAGGATGAAGCCATAAAGCAAAGATTAGAAAATATAATCAATGCCAGTCAATGGATTGAAAACACAGTAGTTGAAGTCAATGAGGGAATTGTTATCCTCAATGGCAATACCAACAATGAAATTCACAGTCAATGGACAGAATCCTTAGCCAATAAAACAGATGGTGTGGTTGCTGTCATCAACCGTATTGAATTATCCAATAATCCTTCGTGGGACCTTGAACCAGCTGCTGTTGAAACAAAAAATTTGTTTAATAAATTTATTAGGTCATTACCAAAAATCATAACAGGTTTCTTGGTACTAATGATTACTTGGATCTTATCTAAATTAGTGATTCATTTGTCACGATCTGTTCTTAAAAGAAAGATAGAAAGTCAATTTATTTTAAACCTTTCAGCACGAGCCATCTCTGTGCCCATTATAGTGATTGGTATCTATTTAACATTAAAAGTAACAGGCTTAACACAATTAGCGATCACAATTATTGGAGGAACCGGTATCGCTGGAATAATAATAGGTATTGCTTTTAGGGACATCGCAGAAAACTTTTTAGCCAGTATATTGATCAGTTTGCAAAGGCCTTTTAAAGCTGGAGATATTATCATCATTAATGACATTAAAGGCATGGTCCAAACAGTGACGACCAGAGGGACGATTATTATGACATTGGAAGGCAACCATGTCCAAATCCCTAACTCAACAATTTATAAAAGTATTGTTGTGAATCTTACTGCCAATCCCAATACCCGAAAAGATTTTACGGTAGGCATCGGTTATGAAGATAATATATCTGAAGCTCAAGACATTGTATTGGATATTTTAAAACAACATGAAGCCATATTGAACAAACCAGAGTATTTTGTATTGGTAGAAGGGCTGGGTGCTGCAACAGTGAATTTAAAAATTTATTTTTGGATTGATAGTGAAAAAAACAACCCATCTAAAGTGCGATCTTCAATAATTAGACTAACAAAGCGAGCATTCGACTCTCATGGAATCTCAATGCCGGATGAAGCCAGAGAAGTTGTCTTTCCTGATGGTATTCACGTGACAACAGAAAAGTTCACGAGGAAATTAAACGAAGAAAAAACTGAAAATTTGATAGAGCCTTTAACCAATGTTTCTGAACAAGATTTATCAAGTGACAATGATGAAATCAAGCAACAGCTAATAGATAACCCATTAACTGATGATGATAAAAGTTTACTCAAAGGTCAGCTATAATTTAAAACAAAGCCAATATCCATTGAAATGTGGCCCAGACTAACCACAGTAGAAAGACAGCACAAGATAGAATAAATAAGATTAATAAAACCACCCACAATTGTGTCGAGTGTTCGGTATTTTCAGGATCATCAATATATTTTTCAAGTAGTTTTACATTGCGTTCATTGGCTTTGAAAAACATATCATAAATATCACCAAACAGAGGAATGGCACCGATTGTTGTGTCCCATAGTACAGTAAATGACATTCTTAAAATAATCAATTTGGGCACTTTGGCCCGCAACCCAACTAACATGATATAACAAGATATTAAAGCAGAACTAAAGTCACCTATCACAGGGATTAAGCCAATGATACTGTCTAGGCCTATACTGAATTTAGATGATTTACCTGGCAACTTTATGGAACTATCAGATAGCCATGCTAATTTATTGAGTTTGTTTTTTAATTCTTTTCGATTTTCTATAGACATTTTAAGTAAGAAATCATTGATGAAACGACATTCGCAATATTGTCTTGAGAATGGATTAAGTTAATTGATATAGTATACTCAATCAAGTGAACAAAAGTATAAAAATTAATTTAATGACAATATTAGAGACCTTTGCTTGATTATTAAGGATTGAGAAAAAGATTTAAAAATGTGTCAATCAAGGCACGAAATGCAGCCTAATAAATAGTTATTAGCAAATTTTGAAACGCAGAGTGATGCTTTTTTAAACTTTTTATCTTCTTTCACTAATCGAGCAAAGGTCTCTA
>JBGCFT010000204.1:0-3437 GCA_045107085.1 Marinicellaceae bacterium
AACTCCACACATTAAAGCAGACATTCTATCTAACCCAAGAGCGATACCTCCATGAGGAGGACAACCATATTGCAACGCTTCAAGCAAAAACCCGAATTTGGCTTCGGCTTCTTCTTCACTAATGCCTAATAATTCTAGAACAGCAGATTGCATTTCTTGATTGTGAATACGAATTGAGCCACCGCCCATTTCTACACCGTTCATTACAATGTCGTATCCTTTTGAAAGCGCTGTTCCTGGGTTTTCTTGTAATTCTTCAACCGTGCCAGTTGGTGCAGTAAAAGGATGATGAATGGCGTCCCAGCGTTTTTCGTCTTCGTTGAACTCAAACATAGGGAAATCAACAACCCATAATGGCTGCCATCCTTCTTTAACCCTATCTAAATCTTTACCGACTTTTAATCGCAACTCGCCCATGTATTGGGTAACAGTATTGTAGTCGCCAGCTCCAAAAAATAATAAATCACCATTTTCTGCTTGTGTTTTTTCTATGATGGCGTTTAGTGATTCATCATCTAGAAATTTCACTATTGGAGATTGTAAACCTTCACGGCCATTTTCTTTGGCATTGACTTTAATCCATGCTAAGCCACGTGCTCCATAACGGGCAACAAATGGCGCATAATCATCAATTTGTTTGCGTGACATTTTTCCGCCTTCTGGCACCTTAAGAACTGTGACTCGTCCTTTTGGATCATTGGCAGGTGCTGAAAATACTTTAAATTCAACATTTTTTAGTGCATCAGCCACATCGACTAATTCTAAATCAATGCGTAAATCAGGTTTATCAGAACCAAATCGACTCATGGCTTCGGCATATGTCATGCGCGGAAAAGGACTAACCAAATCAACATCTAAAACTTGTTTAAATGTTTTTTGTATCATGCCTTCTGCCATGTTTAATATGTCTTCTTGATCCACAAATGCCATCTCGACATCCAATTGAGTAAATTCTGGTTGTCTATCAGCACGCAAATCTTCATCGCGGAAACATCGGGCAATTTGATAATATCTGTCCATACCAGACATCATGAGTAATTGTTTAAACAATTGCGGCGATTGTGGTAAGGCATAAAATTTGGCTTGTTGTACACGTGATGGCACTAAGAAATCACGTGCTCCCTCAGGAGTGGCTTTAGTTAATATGGGTGTTTCCATGTCTAAGAAATCCATATCATCTAAATAATTGCGAATACTTCTGGTTAATTTACTGCGCAAACGCATGTTTTTTTGCATGGCTGGGCGACGTAAATCTAAATACCTGTGTTTTAAACGAATGTTCTCACCGGCTTCTTCATCCATCATAAATGGCAATGGTTTAGATTTATTCAGTACTTCGTAGTTGTCCACAACTACTTCAATTTTACCCGATTTTAAATTAGGATTCTCTTGGCCTTCAGGGCGATTCCTTACATGTCCTTTAACATGCAAACAATATTCATATCGGGCATCTTCAGCGATTTTGAAGGCTTCAGCATTATCTGGTTCAACCACCACTTGTAATATTCCAGAATGATCTCTCAAATCGATAAAAATAACTCCACCGTGGTCACGGCGTTTATCCACCCATCCACAGACTTCGACTTGTTGATCTAATTTTATTTCTGTTACATTTCCACACAGATCACTACGCATTTAACTTTCCTAATTTTATATTTTTATTCGAACCCGCAATTTTACTGTTTCTCCGTGTGATTTATAGTTATTTCAAATCTAAAATCATAAAAAAAGTCATTTAGCGCTGTATCTTGATATTTTGAGTTATATTCAGTATTTAAAAATTCCAGAAAAGTATTTTCAAATCATTATGTAAGTATCACAATACAGGTATCAAAAATTGAATTATAAACTTTAAGTGCCAGATAAGTCCTCAAAGGAACTGCTAAAGATAGAGTCAAGATTTGTATTAACATTGATGATGATATCATCAGATTCATCCATCCCTCCATTGACTGTTCCCCCATTGTCTTTAAGAGTGACTCTAATACTCGCTAATCCTAATGCATTTTCAGCTATATCTAAGTTCAATGTACCTAAAATGGTTACAGATGGCAATGTAGCAAAAATATGTGTATCGCCAGTAACTTGGATAATAAACTGAGCATTTTGACTTGATTCGTTTGCTGGTCCAGTTGAAATATTAAATGCCCAATGAGGGTAATCGTAAAGCCCTGCAACTGAATTTGTTCCAACAAAGCTAAAATAATCGGATTCGTATTGAAAAGATGGTGCATCATTAACTGGCAGGATGTTTAATGTTACATTTCCATTACTGTCCATATTCCCATCAGAAACGTTATAGGTGAAATCTAATGTACCAAATTCATCAGATGGTGTATCATATGTAAAATCACCATTTGTCCACAAATCGACTTCACCTGGATTATTAATATTAGCACTATTAGTTGTTATTAACCCTGCGTTAAGTATGATTAATTCTGCTCCTTCAGGATCATCATCATTCTCTAACACATTAAATTCATTAACTAGTGTGATTGAATCGTCTTCAAAAATATTAAATGTATCATTATTCCCATTTGGAAAAGCATTACTCTCTGAAGCACTGTATTCAACAGCACCAATATCGCAACCATCAGAAAAATCTCCACCTCTTTGAGAAAAGAAATTGTCATTAATAATGCGAACTTGGCTCATGGGATTGAAATAACCTCTTTGATCCGTAATTTTATTACCACATCTGCCTTGATCTATTAAGGGTGAGTCACTATCAGGAGATCGTGTAAGTGTAGACCCTCCTGTGACAGACATGGGTTGTAAATCAGGTAACTTGAATGCCATTCCAACTAAATCATCATTGGCATTGGGAAGGCCAAGAGGAAAGCTGGCGGATATTCCTTGGTTGCCATTTATAAAATTATGCCCAAGCGTATTAAATACTCCTGAAAGATTTGAGCGATTATTTGTTATTGAGTTATCTTTATTTGTTGCTAAAACGTTATTAAAAATATCAACAGGAGTAGATGCGCTAGTATATATGCCTCCACCACCGTATCCAGAATTTGATTCATTTTCATCAGCCTGATTTCTTGTGATAGTAGAGTGTTTAATATCTACTAATGAATAATCTGCTGGAAACCCAGGACCACCTATTGCAATTGCTCCTCCGACACCATAGGCATCATTCTCGTCAAATGTTGAACTATCTATGATTAATTCTGATGTTGCAATTGGTGAGGATGATAGCATCCAAATCGCACCGCCATATGCATCTGCACTAGCAGTTCCTGTAGGTGTGTTTTTTGCAGAATTTGTATGAAAAGTAGAGTTGTAAATTGCTACATTTTGAAATGCACCTATAAAAATTGCGCCACCGCCACCTGTATTTCCACTTATCTGTTCAACAGATCCAATCGTTGAATTATTATCAAATTCGCACATGTCAATAATGACAGAATTATTATCAGTACCAGCATATC
>JBGCFT010000205.1:0-5154 GCA_045107085.1 Marinicellaceae bacterium
TAATTCTGTGTTATTTGTTAATTTTAAAATGGTCACTTATGTCCATATAAGCTCACATTGTTAAAATTATCAAATGCCTTGATTTGAAGCAAAATACAACGCAAAAAACAAATAGTTGCATTGATTGTTGATCTAATTCTGCGTTATTTGTTAATTTTAAAATGGTCACTTATGTCCATATAAGCTCACATTGTTAAAATTTTCAAATGCCTTGATTTCAAACAAAATACAACGTTAACAAATAATTAATATTTATCATATATAATCAGCACATGGCTCAAACAGATTTGAAAAAATGGTGGTCTGAACAATCCTTAAATTTTCCCAAAGAAAAACAGGACGCGCTTAATAATGCCTTGGAAATAGCTATTATTAATCATACATCGGTTGACTTAGAAATAAGTAAAGGCTGTATTTCTGAAAACCATTTAATTGAATCCATCAAAACCCTCATGAGTTTACAAGCTGATGATGAAGTCATTACAGCAGCGTTGTTATTTCATGTTGTTCGATCAGGTCAAACTATTAATGAAGAGCAACGTAAATTATTTTCAGATAGTGTGCTGTTTATTTTGGATGAAATCTATAAAGTCAGTCAATTGGAGTGGATGAATGACGCCAAAGCCTTAATGAATAATGGAGAATCTTTGCGGCGATTGTTGTTCGCTATGATAAAGGATGTTCGTTTGGTTTTAATATTGTTGGCAGATCAACTAGTGATGTTGCGATCCGCTGTCAATTTTCCAGAAAAACAACAGATTGAATTGGCACAATTGTCGCAAACCCTTCATGCTCCTTTAGCCAATAGATTGGGTGTTTGGCAAGTTAAATGGGAATTAGAAGACTTCTCTTTTCGGTATTCACAGCCTAAAGAATACAAAGAAATAGCGAAGCTACTTGCAGAGCGACGAGTTGTCCGTGAACAGTTTATAGAAAACTCTATTCAGCAATTGACTGATAAATTATCTGAAGTAAGTATTAATGCCGATATTGTTGGAAGACCTAAACATATCTATAGCATTTATAAAAAAATGCAAAAGAAAAACCTAAACTTTGATGGTTTATATGATATCAGAGCGATCAGAATATTGGTTGATGATTTGTCTCAATGTTATGCGGTTCTAGGGATGGTGCACGCTTTATGGAAACATATTCCAAAGGAATTTGATGATTATATTGCTATGCCTAAGGGTAATAATTATCAATCATTGCACACTGTTGTCATAGGCGAAGGTGGAAAAACTCTAGAAGTCCAAATCAGAACCCATGAAATGCATGAACATGCAGAGCTTGGTGTTGCAGCACATTGGCGATACAAAGATGGTTCTAAACAAGATGTTGGGTATGATAATAAGGTCAATTGGATGCGTCAGCTATTGTCATCAAATGATAAGGATAGCGATGATTTGTTGGCACAATTTGAGACTGAAACAGAAGAAGAGAGGGTCTATGTCTTTACTCCAGCTGGAGATGTAATAGATTTAACTGCAGGATCAACTGTCGTTGATTTTGCTTATCATGTTCATACAGAAGTAGGTCATCGAACCAGAGGTGCAAAAGTTAATGGCAGTATCGTGCCATTGAACTCTGTTTTAGAAACTGGAGATAGAATAGAAATATTGACAGCAAAAGTGGCTAAACCCAGTCGTGATTGGTTGAGTGAGCAAGCTGGTTATCTTTATTCTGCCAAAGCCAAAGCCAAAGTTAGGCATTGGTTTAGAGAAAATGACTTTGATCAAAATGTGATTGTTGGTAAAGAAGCTCTTGATAAAGAATTGAAGAAATTTGCTTTAGAATCTGTTGATTTAAAGCAATTTTTGGAAAAATACAACTTGCTTGAGGTCGATAAACTCTATGCACGTGTGGCAACTGGAGATATTTCTGTCAATCAAATATTGCGCTTAGCTGAAGAGCAATTGCGTCCTAAGAAAGCAGAGGTGCCTTTTAAGCTCACCAAGCCAGTTGCACCTCAACAATCCACTCATTCGAATCCATATGTTGTTGAGGGCTTAGCCAATGTTATGGCAACACAAGCCAGTTGTTGCCACCCTGTTTTAGGTGACAGTATTGGTGGTTTTATTACCCGAACTAGAGGTGTGAGTGTTCACAGTATTACCTGTGAAAATTATACAAGAATGATTACAGACTCACCGGAAAGAATTATTTCAGTGACATGGAGAGAAGATACCAGTATAAGTTTTCCTGTCGAAATTGAGATAACAGCCTATGATAGAAAAACATTCATTAAAGATTTATCGGGGGTGTTAGCTCATTTAAAAGCCAATATTGAAGCTTTGATTGCTCAACCCAATAAAAACCATGGGACCAATCACATAACTTTAACGATTCGTGTGAATGATTTTGAGCATCTTAATTTAGTTCTGAGTCGCATCAGCACTATTGAAAACACTATTTCTGTTAGACGACTTGCTTAATGACTATAAAAAAGGCTAATAAATTTTAAAGATTATATTAGTTGTTTTGCATGACTGGTATGAAGAGTAAAAAATGATTAAATTTACCAGCTTTTCTGCAAAACTCTCTATTACTCTAATAGATCTATAAAATAATTAGTTTTACTAATCAATTAACCCAGTAATTTTTTTATTAAAGGCGCATTGATTACTGCTTGTTTGGCCGTTTCTAATCGGTGAGCACGCACAATGGTTTTTAATCCTTTAAGTGCATCTTCGAAATCATCATTAATAACCAAATAATCGGCTTCACCATAATGAGAAATCTCGTTAATTGATTTTTTCATTCGTGCGTCTATGACTTCTTGACTGTCTTGGCCTCGGTTTTCTAAACGTTCACGGAGGTCTTCTATCGTTGGCGGCAAGATAAAAATACTAACGGCATCTGGTCGGCGCTTTTTGATCAATTGAGCGCCTTGCCAATCGATTTCTAAAACCACATCATGACCTTCGTTGAGCATCTTATCAACTGACTCTTGTGAAGTACCATAAAAATTACCGAATACCTCGGCGTATTCTAAAAAATCTCCAGCAGTAATTTTTTGTTGAAATTTATCTTCTTCAATAAAATGATAGTGATATCCATCTATTTCACGGGGTCTAATATCACGTGTGGTAGAAGAAATGGATAATTTTAAATGATTTGTATCGCGAACCAGAGCATTGACAAGGCTTGTTTTTCCTGTGCCAGATGGAGCTGAAACAATAAATAAAGTACCGACTAAATTTTCTATCATAATGATTATTCTATATTTTGTATTTGTTCACGCATTTGTTCAATGGCGACTTTTAAATTTATACTGGATTGTGAAGTGAGTATGGTAGCAGACTTTGAACCAATGGTGTTAGCTTCGCGGTGCAATTCTTGGATCAAAAAATCTAATCTTCTGCCAACAGGTTCATCAAGTTCAATGACCCGTTGAATTTCTAAAATATGTGTGTTCAATCGATCCGTTTCTTCAATTATATCTGCTTTTTGAAGCAACATTGCCAGCTCTTGCTCAAAACGATCTTCATTGTGTTCAACATCTATTTCTTCAAGTTTTGCCAACAAACGGTCTTTTAATGCCTTTTGGATTTCAGGAATATGAGATTCAATCAAATCTCTTGTTTTAACAATAATATCCAATTTATCCAGTAAAACTACTTTCATTGATTCACCTTCTCTAATACGGGCTTTAAGTAATTTTTTGGCGACAGAATCTATTAATTCTAAAGTGGTTTGTTCGAGTTCACTCGTATCTTTTGGGGTTTGAATAACCAATTGTGGCCAATTAAGAATGTCCATGGTGTTGAAATCTGTCTTCACATCGGTGATTTGTTTATTGATTTCATCATTACATTGAAGTAATTGCTTAAGCATAGGTGTATTGATACTCAATGCATTGATGTCAGCATCTGGATTTGGGTAATACTTTATAAAAACTTCTACTTTTCCTCGACTCAGGTGTGTGCTTAAAAGTTTTCGAATATCGCCTTCAGATTTCCTTAAAAAATCGGGTTGTCTGATCGATATATCTAAAAACCTTTGATTCACTGATCGCATTTCACAGGTGAATCTTCCTGAATTTGTTTGAACATCGCCATTGGCGAAAGCTGTCATTGATTTAAGCATTGAGTCTATTAGAATTGATGAAAAATGCATTATACATCAAATGATTTGCCATGACAGCAAAGATGAAAGCGAGATTTTATGAAGTTCAATGATGACAATTGTGTTATAAAAAGATTCGATTCAATTACGCTTGTTAAAGCATGTGAATGTAAGTAAAATAAATTTTTTTATAAAACATATAAATATGCAAAGACCGAGCCAAAGAGAAAACAATCAATTAAGAGACGTAAAAATCACCAGAAACTTCACCATTCATGCAGAAGGTTCTGTATTGATTGAATGTGGAAATACAAAAGTTTTATGTAATGCATCAGTTGAAGATCGGGTGCCAGTTTGGTTAAGGGGCAAAGGCAAAGGTTGGGTTACAGCTGAATATGGAATGTTACCAAGATCAACCGGTTCTCGCATGAGACGCGAAGCTTCAAGCGGTAAGCAAGGTGGTAGAACCCTAGAAATCCAAAGATTAATTGCCCGTTCGTTGCGCGCTGTTGTTGACTTAAAAGCTTTGGGTGAGCGCATTATTACTGTTGATTGTGATGTGATTCAAGCCGATGGTGGGACCAGAACAGCTTCAATAACTGGCGCTTATGTTGCCATGGTTGATGCGGTTAATAATATGCTGGCAAAAGGAACACTGAAAAAGACACCTATCTATGGAGAAATAGCGGCAGTTTCTGTCGGTATATATGAAGGTGAAGCGGTTTTGGATTTGGATTATCCTGAGGATTCCAATGCGGAAACAGACATGAATGTGGTGATGAATGATCAAGGCCATTATATTGAAGTACAAGGCACAGCTGAGGGCCATGCTTTTAGTCGTGATGAAATGAATCAAATGTTAGATTTAGCAGATCATGGTATTAAGCAATTATTGATAGCGCAACAACAAGCTTTAGAAGAATAATGAAAAAGGTCATTTTAGCAAGTGGAAACAAAGGTAAGCTCAAAGAGCTTCAGTCAATACTTGCTGATTTTGCCGTTGAATTAATACCACAGCCCCAAACAGAAGAATACGAAGTCGAAGAAACGGGAACAACTTTTGTTGAGAATGCCATTATTAAAGCC
>JBGCFT010000206.1:0-4787 GCA_045107085.1 Marinicellaceae bacterium
CGGTGTTATTCGAGAAACTAAGCTCGCATGCAGTGACAGTGGCTAATTGAGTTGGCATGCCTTGATTGTTACCATTAGAATTGGTCGTTGAATGTAAGACGAAAATCCCACCACCTAAGCCTTTGCCAGCTCCATTTGTTATAGCTGAATTATTGTTTATATTAACTTTACTAAAATCAATTGAGCCTGATCGAATAAATACCGCTCCACCAAACCCAGCAGAATCTCTTTGTAAAGCTCCATAACCCGCAACACCGTTTCCAGTTCCAGCAGAATTTAGAATTGTCACACCAGATCCTCCTCCAAATCCACCGTCACCACCACCTAGATTTAAAGATCCTCCGCCACCTGCGCCGAATCCACCGTAGCCATCGCCATTATTGCCACCGCCACCGCCAAACCCTCCATGTTGATTGGTGTATCCAGAATTTCCGCCTCGCCCAAATGTTGCATCAATGCTATTGTATCTATCAAAACCTCCATAGCCTCCTGACAATCCTGTTGAGGAAGCAAATAGTCCACCACCACCAGCGTTGCCAGCACCATACATGCCACCCCCTCCTGCAACATAATTGTTTCCAATTACACCTCGTGCAACTGAATTATTAATGTCTATATTTTGTAATGAAACTGATCCATCATAGATAAACAAGGCGCCACCTAACCCAGCACCTGCTCCAGCATCACTATCGCCTCCACGAGCCAATCCATTTGTGAGGGTAAAGTTGCTTAACAGAACATTACCTGATTTTATAAAGAGAGGCCTGTAGAGATTATTGCCATTTATTGATCGTGTGACATTATCGCTTTGGATGGTTATATTTGAGTCAATTAGGCGTTTCATTACGTCAGTAAATATGACGTCTGTTTTTAATATAATGGTATCATTACCTTCAACTCGATTAGATTGATAAATGGCCCAACTTAATGTGTTCTCAATATTACCAATGCCATTATCAATGGCTTTTGTGACAATTAATTCCTGATCTTTTGCACAAAAAGTGATTTGGTTGGCTAAATCAAAATAATTATTGGTGTTAAACCCTAAAGCATCAGTTGAAGCGGCTGAATTGTTTTCGAACGTCATATCGCAAACGGACACATTGGCCAAACTTGCTGGCATGCCTTGATTATTACCATTATCATGAGTGTTCGTATGTAATACAAAAATAGCTCCGCCTAAAGATTTTGAATCTTGCATGGATACAGTTGAGCTATTCGAGACATTAATATTGTCTAAATCTACAGTGCCGGATCGAATAAAAATGGCTCCTCCCATTGCAGCAGCAGTAAATCCTGATGACCCGTACCCAGCAGCACCAAGTGTACCTCCATAAATAGAATCTGTTGATCCTGCACCAGCACCAAAGCCACCATCTCCGCCTTGTTTTCCAGCACCATAGCCACCGCTTCCTCCACCACCGCCAAAGCCTCCGTGACCTCCATTATTAGTGCCTCGGCCACCGCCTGCACCAAATCCTCCGTTTTCACCATTTCCACTTATTGAATTTCCACCTAAACCAAAATTGATGGCTAAATTTTGATAATTACCAAAACCACCATAAGCACCATTTGAGTTAGTGCTATCAGCAAATAGTCCAGCTCCTCCAGTACTATAGGAGTTTCCAAACATTCCGCCACCACCTGACCCAGGTTGAAATCCATGAGTGCTGTCGGCCATTGAGTTGTTGATATTAACATCATTAATAGTAACATCACCATCATAGATAAATACACTTCCACCCATACCGGCACCGCTGCCACCGACTTGAGATGACCCCCCCAAGGCTTTGTTATCTTCTAAATTGATATCTTGAATAATGACTTGTCCTGATTTTATAAAAAACGGACGAAATTGATTGCCGCCATTTATTGTTCTTCTATTGGCATCGCTTTTAATTGTCATATTGGAATTAATCAATCGTTTCATAACCCCTGTAAATTGCACATCTGTTTTTAATGTGATTATGTCATCACCAGCAATGAGATTGGATTGATAAATGGCCCAACTTAAGGTGTTTTCAGTATTCCCCGTACCATCATCGTTTGCAACTGTCACCATTAGGTTTTGATTTTGAGGACAAATTGTAATGCGATTTGCTAAATCAAAATAATCATTAGTTGGCGCTCCATTTACATTTGATGAAGCAAAATTGTTATTAAAAGTCACATTACAAATAGAAACATTAGCCAAATTAGCAGGCATTCCTAGGTTATTCCCATTTGCTTGTGTCATTGTGTGCAATACAAAAATTCCACCTCCAAGGCCTTTAGCATTCCCAGAAGAAAGTGCAGAGCTGTTTGAAATTTCAACATTTTGAATATCAACATCTCCAGAACGAATAAATATAGCTCCGCCCATGGCAGCTGCATTTTGCCCATTTGCTCCATACCCTGGATTTCCATCTCCTGTTATCGTACTGGCTGGAGTTCCTGCTCCACCGCCAAAGCCGCCATTGCCACCTTTTGAGGCGCCACCGCCTCCAAAACCACCATCTCCCCCAAGAGAATCACCAAATCCCCCACCAGATCCAAATCCACCTGCAGATCCAAAATCCCCAAAAGAATCCCCACCTTTAGCAAAATTAGAGTCCTGATCTTGATAATTACCATAACCACCATATGCCCCAATAGAACCAGTAGAAAGTGCATCAGCAAACATTCCACCACCTCCATTTCCAGAAGAGTTACCGTGAAGGCCATTGCCGCCATTTCCTGCTGATTGACTTATGGTACTTTGAGCAATTGAATTATCAATACTGATATTGTCTATAGTGACCTGCCCATCATAAACAAAAATCGATCCGCCCATTCCTGCACCACCACCACCTAGAGAATTACTTCCTCCGCTGGCTTTGCCATTTATAATATTTAAATTTTGAACAGTGACTACTCCAGACTTAATAAATAAAGGGCGATAAAAATTATTTCCATTTATGGTTCTTCGAGTTGAATCTGATTGAATATTTATATTAGAATTTATTAAACGCTTCATTACTCCAGATATTGTGACATCTGTTGTAAGAATGATTGTATCGTCTTCTGGTGTATTATTTGCTTGTGAAATGGCATGGCTCAATGAGCCAACAGTGTTTCCTATTCCATCATCATCTTCTTGGGTGACAGTAAAGTTAGCCGCATTTAATGAAAGAGGCAAACATAATGATATCGCAGTTGATAATACATTTTTACGGAAGTTTGTTTTATTTTTATTGTGTTTAGACTTTTTCACGTTGCTCACCCTTTCATTATTTCAATGCTATTATTGAATGTCTTCAAGACATATGCTCTTTCTTATAAAGCGTACATTTGAAAGTTTACATCATTATTTTACTTGATTTTTTATAATTTTCAAGAGCCATAACAAGCTTAATATTCTCTTTAACTAATCATAAAATTACAGTAATTTGAGGTGTTTTTCAGTAGTTTTTGTAAATAATAATTTTTATTATGTTGAACTAAATAAAACATTATTATTTTAAGGTTCTTATTGATAGAGGCGTAAGCCATCAATTTTTGTGGTCATATGATTCCAAATTATTTAGTGCTTCTTCTGTTTTAACTGTTCTGGTGTCTCCCGGTGGGAATGCCTTAGTGGCATGAGCTAAGACGGCTTCCCAGTGCAATTTGGCACCTTCTATATCGCCCAATCCTTTTGCCGCAACACCCAAATCATATCGCGTCCAAACTGTTACCCAGCTATCAGGACCATCTAATGTTTTTCGTGTCTCCCAGGTTTCATTCAGTATTTCTTGGGCTTTCTCAAACAATCCTTGGGCGTTATATACTCGACCTAAACCTTGTTTCGAAGTCATTAGAACGTAGTCTGGTTTGTCGCTGGCAGCTTGCATAATTTGCACCGCTTCATTGAAACTTTTTTCAGCTTCATCTAGAAGCCCAATACCCAACTGACCACGCCCAACTAGATTCAAGTCATAAGCCACATAAGGATGCGAGTTACCACGCGCTTTGCGTTCAATGACCAAAACCTCCTCAGAAAATGGCAAGGCTTGTTCAAATTCTTCTAACTGATTGTGAAGAAAGGCTTTCATCAATAGTATACCTGCCAACTCGGGACTATCAGATGCATGCACTTGTCGCGCTGCTTTGATTGCTGAGTCTAATAGTATTTTGGCCTCTTCAGTGTGGCCAGCTTGAGTCAAACCACCCGCTAAATTGGATTGGCCATCAATCACTTTTGGATGCAATTCACCAAAACTCAATTTGAGAATACGCAATGATTCACGGTAATGCTTAATGGCTTCATCAAACAAACCTTGGTGATCATAGGCCATGGCAACATAATTGTGTGCTGTACCAACGCGATCATGGTTCGGTCCATACAAGGCAATACGAATTGTCAGTGATTGTTGGTGATTTGACAAACAAACATCAAACTGGCTTTCTCTACAAGCCATAACTCCAAGGTTATTTAAGGCCGTAGCTACCATTCTGTGGTTTTTACCAAACCTTTGTATGATCGTATCCTTGGCTAGGGTTGAATATTTTTTACTGCCCTCTTTATTGCCAAGATTAAAAGTAATATCTGCCATTAATAAATGTAAACTGGCAAGTCTTTCCACATCTTCATCTTCTTTACCCTCCATTTGCGAAAGTGCTTTTTCTATCGCTAATTTGGCATCTTGATATTTACCCAGTTTCAGGTATGCTCGACCAATGGTTTGGTAGAGCTGTGTTTGCAATTGAGGTTCATCAGCCAATTCAGAATCTATCTCTTTTAATCCTTGATCTAAAAGTGCTTTTGGTTCAATGGCTTCACCTTGAGC
>JBGCFT010000207.1:0-3335 GCA_045107085.1 Marinicellaceae bacterium
ATATCACTGTCGGTAACTTCTCCGTGGATTAATAATGGCATGCCTAATTTTTGCATGGCATCAAAAACAGGATAAGCATTTTCAATCTGACTTAATCCCGAATCAGAATTAGTCGTGGCTCCTGCTGGATAGAGCTTGCAAGCTTTAATAAAATCAGTTTGCATGGCTTGTTCTATATCATTTGCACTGGTATTATCAGTTAAATACAAGGTCATCAATGGCTCAAATTTTAATGCTTTAGGAATCTGCTTTTGAATATTATTTTTATATTTTTGGGCCAAGCTAACATTGGTGACAGGAGGATTTAAGTTAGGCATCACAATGGCTCGAGAAAATTGACTGGCAACGTCTTTAACTGTAGTTTCAAGTGCTAAACCATCTCTAAGATGAATGTGCCAATCATCCGGGCGAGTCAGTGTCAATTTTTGCATATTATTCCTGTTTATTGTGAATCAATAAGTTGATTCATTGTACCAAGTGCCTTTCATAAATTTCAAATTTATCATAACAAAGGTCTGTTAAATATTTGATTTAATCGGCGATTAAAATTATGCACACAAACTCACTTGTTTATTGTAAGATGACGACTTTAAAAATCATTAATGTTTTATAATCCCAAAACCTATATGAACTCAACACATTCACAAACCACGATAAGAATTGGCGGAGTGCCCGAACACTTCAATTTACCTTGGAAACTCTCAATTGAATCTGGTTCCCTCTCACAATTCAATATCAATGCCAGCTGGACTGATTTTCACAGTGGAACTGGAGCTATGGTCCAATCACTCAATGATGGCTCTATTGATGTTGCAACATTGTTAACTGAAGGTGCCATATCAGCATTATCACAAAATAACTGTCAGTTTGAGTTGTTTTCTTTTTATACAAAAACACCTTTAATATGGGGAGTGCACTCTCCTGCCAATTCAAATATTAAAACACCAGACGATATAAAAAATGCCACTTTTGTAATCAGTCGTTTTGGATCAGGTTCACATCTCATGGCTTTTTTGTTAGCTGAGTCTCTGGGAATGAACTTAGAGGCACTCCAATTTAAAGTTATAAATAACTTAGATGGTGCCAGAGAGTTATTCAAAGGCGGTGGAGATTATGTTTTTTTGTGGGAAAAATTCATGACCAAGCCCTATGTTGATAATGGAGAAATGCAAAGAATCACAGATTTTCCTACGCCTTGGTCATGTTTTGTAACCTGTGTTAGAAAAACTATACTTGAAAGCTACAAAGATAAAATAAATTTAGCAATGCAAAGTGTTTTGCAGACTGCTAATGAACTAAAGTGCTCACCATTGGCGCTTAAAATAATCGCGAGAGACTATGGTTTAACAACAAATGATGTCAATGAGTGGTTAAAAACCATACAATGGCAAACAGAGGTTTCATTGCATGAAAAAACAATCAATGCAGTAAAAATCAAATTGAAACAGCTGAAATTAATTGCATAATTAATACCTATAAAAAATTTCAGTCTAACAAATCTTATTGAGGAAAATATGGTCAATTCAAACGAATCTATTGTTAATACAACCAGAGAATTGCTGAAAAACATACCCAAGAGTTGGGTTGAACTCACCACCCATAGACTTGACATATACAATGAACCCCAAGCAAAATCTGAGTTTATCGTTGAATTACAAAAATTGATCTTGTCTAATGATATATCACAAAAATCCCTGAAAAGCTTACCTACAGCATATGACTATATTAGATTAGGGCACCAATTATCCAGTTTATTGGAATGGGTGTTAGCTGAAATAAATAACGTTAATGAAGATCAAATCATAACGTTTGCCTCTAAAACCATGCCAATTTTAGCTATTTTAAGAAAAAATGCATTAATCAAGGAATCCACTCACATTTATTATGACGGTAATAAATTGCCATTAATTGATGAAGAAAGATTAAAAGATATCTACGGTTATCATTATCAAATACATAAAATAAATCATCCCTCTGAAATTCACAATCATTCTGATGGGGTAAGTGTGCTTGTAACACACAGCGATTTTAGATCAGATTTGAATACAAATACTCATTGCGATATTACAGTAAACATACATCCAACTTATGGCAGTGCCATGGTGATTCATAATAGTAAAATTACTAATATTATCAGTGATGTACAGCATGTTAGAAGACGTGAAACCATTGCCATGTCGCCGATTAATTCTTTAAAATTACTAAAAGAGATTGTTAGTATTGCTAATGATAATGATGCCATATCAGATTCAACACTTGATAAAATGAGTGTTTTTAAATGTATTCAAGAAAATACTGGCAGTAACCAAAAACCACTGATTGCTTCCAGTGGTTTGTCTATTCAATACGCCATCATGATGGGGTTCATAGAAAATGCTGTTATTGAGCACCCTACTAAACCCATAAAAATTATTTTACCGCCCAATTGTTACGGCGGAACTAATGACCAATCACGTCGCATAGCTGATTTAATTCCAAATGTTGGAATAGTTGATTTACTCGTCGATGGTGGTCAAGATTTAGTTAATAGTTTGGATGAAGCATTAAAGTCTGTTGCTCTCATTGATGGAGTACCCATTGTTCTGGCAGAAATTCCGACCAACCCCAGAGTTGAAGTACCCGACATGGTAAAATTAGGAGAAGTGTTAACAGAAAAAAGATTGACTCAAAATAATGAACTAGCAGTTGAGCCATTTTTTATGGTCGATCAAACATTCTGTCCGAATGTGAAATTATTGAATCAAGATAGTGAATTGCGTGATGTAAAAACTATTTCATTCTCAAGTGGCTCTAAGTTCCCAAGTGGAGGACGTTGCATTGCCGGTTATTGTGCTGCCAATAATGCAGCTCAGGATTTATTAAGCATTATATCTAGTCATTTGATATTATCTGATAATCAAGCCAATGAAGATCAATTAAAAACATTGGCAGAAAACATGCCATCAATGCCTGTTCGTATAGTACAAGCCTATAAAAAAACCCGTGAATTTGTTAATTTTATTCAAGACTTATTGCCTGAATCAAAAATGTTTTACATCAATGATGATATAGCTGAACAAGGTTTTATGCCCTCTGTTTTCTCTCTTGACTTACCAACTCAAGGCGATAACACCCAACAACGCAATGAGCGCCAGATACAATTAAATGAAAACCTAATCAAATTTATGATAGAAAAGCACCCAAATGAGTGTAAAAATTGTGTGAGTTATGGCCAATTAAAAGGCAGTTATTGGACGATTCCAGCCACCTCGACTCAAGGTACGACTAAAGAGGAAGACAAAGATTATGTTGTAAGAGTCGCACTCTCACCTGATGTCGATGTTTCTCAGTTGTCT
>JBGCFT010000208.1:0-10803 GCA_045107085.1 Marinicellaceae bacterium
TATTTGGTTAGATTTTGGCGGTGTGGCAAAAGGTTATGCCATTGATAAAGCCATCAATATATTAAAATCTAATGGAATTGAAAATGCCATCGTCAATGCAGGAGGCGATCTACGCAGTATAGGAAAAAAAGGCCAAAAAAAATGGAAAGTAGCGATACGTAAACCCAATTCAGAAGATATTTTAACTTCAATAAATGTCGATGGCGACGAATCTATTTTTACATCAGGTAACTATGAACGCTACAAAGAATTTGATGGCAAAAGGCATGCACACATTATTGATCCATTTACAGGATATGGTGTAGAAGAAATAGTTTCTGCAACAGTCATTGCAGAAAACGGTACAAAAGCCGATGCAGCGGCGACTGCTTTAATTGTAGCGGGGATTGAGAATTGGCGTTTAGTTTCAGAATCAATGAAATTAGACCAAGTTTTGTTGATCAATGCTGATAGCGAATGTTTTGCGACAAAGGCTTTCATGGAAAGAATCGATGATAATGAATTGACTTGTAGAGTTGATATTAGTGACATTTAAAAAGTAGAGCTGATACATTATTTAATGTATCAGCTCAATATTAATGAATATTATTCAAACGAGTTTGAAAAAATTTCATCATTAAATGTCACAGTACCAATACCTAATCCTTGGCTAATTCCAAATGAACTGCGATTGTCAGTATTATCGTCTTCTTCATCAATTCTAATTATTCCGCCTGATATTATATCTGAATTAACCACTGCATCATCTACTTCAACTTGTGTACCAACGACTATTTGATTGAAGAATTCAACAGAACTAATTGGCATGCCATTTATATCTAAAAATAAACTGTTAGTGGTATCTACTACTACACCATATATTTCAATTATTGGGTCATTTATAGCAGTAATTTTTCCATCAGCATTAACATCTGTTGGGTCTGGTTCATTACGTTCTCTAACTCTTGTAGCATATAGGTTGCCTTCACCATCAGCATAGCCTCTGACTTCAACTTGTGTAGCTACTCCTAAACCTGAAGACATTATTCCATCTTCATCTCTTAATTGAGGTGTAGTTAATATAACTTGTCCAAATAATTGTATCGATTCATTTGGTATGACGTCTTCAGGAGAAACTGGTTCTTCAAATTTAAACCGTACTTCCTTGAATTTAATTTTTAAAGCATCTATTACAGAAGTGGTAGTATTCATTAATCCTTCAACTTCTAGTTTTGCTCCTACTACAATGTCATCTATTTCACCATTGATATAGAGAGTTGATAATGAAATATTTATAATTTGACCAGCAATACTAAATTGGTTGTTATCAATATCAGCAAAATCTACTAGCCCTTCTAATGCAACAGGAATGACGTCTCCTGGCAGGGTATCAACACCTTCTGGAACACATTCAATTTTCGTGACTGTTGTTAATTCAGAGCCCATTGTAAAATTGATATCTGGCGTGGCTTTAATTTCTACAAATTCACCATTAATTAATCCACTTGTACAAGTATCATCAATAATACCTCCAACTATAACTACTTGATTTTGTATGTTGAATTGAGATCCAGTAAAGTTTGATATGTAACCCGATAGCTTCCATTCAGTTAAAGGATCATTATCAGATTCAATCCGACTGGCAATTAATGTCGAATTTGAGTCAACAAATCCACTTATTTTTAATTCATCATTAACTGATATGTCTTCGAATGTTAAATTATCATCATAAAATGTATCAGCAGTTATAAGCGTATCTATATTGAAAATTCTAAAAGGCTCTATGGATGTCACTGGCCCTTTGTGAGTATTAATAAAGTCAATTACTTCAATTACTCCTTGAGTCATACTTTGGTCTACGCCCTCACCAATTTGATATCTGGCCTTATAACCAGTGCCTCCTTGACCGAGTGCTGAAGAAATAATTTCTCCGTCTAACGTTAATACAGTATTTTCATTGATTTGAAAGTTTCTAATATTATTAATGGTTATTCCAGTCCCGCCTTGACCTGCACGATTGGAATTGTTCTCTGCATATAAATTATAACTAGCAGTTAGAGCGAGTATAAAAATTATTTTAATTTTAAGTTTCATATTTTTTCTCCTGGAAGAGTCTGTTTGTATTTGACTATTTGTTTTGCTTGATATTATGTATTTGGTTTATTTCATTACCCTGGTAATAATAAATACCAAGGCCCAGATATGGAACTAACTCAGCCCCATCATCATTTGCGTATTGAATTAAATGCTCAAGATATTCATCTACATCATTGGCAAGTTTTTGGCTTTTATCTCTGATATAAGATTCTGCAATGTTAATTAATGATTTTGGCATTTGTTCATGGATAACTATTCTTTGGAAGCGAGGATCAGTTGTTTCTGGATTAATATTATGATCAATTGTTTCTAATAAATATTGGGTTGAAACACCTAGAAAGTTGATTTTCTGTAAGTCATTAGGATCATTTGAAGTGACATAATAGGGTTTAATTAACTCAACTTTATTACTATTAATTTCTATCGACTTTGAAATGATCAAATCATCAAGAATGGATCTGAAAGTTGAGCCACCGGAATACTTCTCAACTAACTTTTTGAAATCATTTCCGCTTTTATCATCTATAGGGATTATTTTGGGCTTACCATATTGATCAATGTAATTTTTATCCTCTACCCAGCCAGTCAGAACTCTAACTGCTCTATGCCATTTATACTGGTTACTTTCTTCATTAAATAAATCTAGTTTTAGTTGGATATCTACTTGAGTTCTTGATAAACCAGTAACTACAGAAATTCTTGATTTTGTAGGCGACTTGCCATTAATTCCAGCATGATTATTTGCAACATCAACATATGTCCATTTTAGTACATCGCTAACTTCACTAAATGGAATATTCATTCTTAGCATTATTTTCACTAAGGGTCTGAAAATTTGTATCAGCATTTGTTTAATAGCATTGTTTAAATTACTTTTCATGTTGGCTCAAATTATAAATATGCTTCTACAATAACTAAAATAACCTAAATTTGCAATAAATATTGCAAAATAATTAATTATTATTAAAACTTAACCAATATATGTGATTATAGTTTAAAAATATAATAACGATCAATAAGATGGCATTTCTTGATATTTAAGTAAAACTTGATAAATATTTACAATAAATGATCTTTTAATAAGCAATTCAGCAGAGATTTCTGACTTGAAATTCTTGAAATATGAAAAAAAATAAATGAAGTGAATTCTTAATTAATTATTATTTAATGAATTAATGTAGGATTAGAAGAAAATGAGTATGAATAAATGAATCGTATTTATTATGAATAATGTCTTAAGCAAAAAAAAGCCCGATTAAATCGGGCTTTTTCATTTATTGTAAAAATCGTTTAAGCAATAATGCTTACGTGTTGACGATTTTTAGGACCTTTCTTAGCAAATTTAACAACACCATCTTTCAGTGCGAATAAAGTGTGGTCTTTACCCATGCCTACATTGTCACCAGCGTGAACTTTAGTTCCACGTTGACGTATTAAGATGTTTCCAGCTAATACATTCTCGCCGCCATATTTTTTGACGCCGAGGTACTTGGGATTCGAATCGCGGCCATTCTTGGTACTACCCGCTGCTTTCTTATGTGCCATTTCTTATTCTCCTATGCTTTAATCGATTTGATTTTGATTTCAGAATAGCTTTGACGGTGACCCATTTGAGTCATTGAGTGCTTACGTCTTCTGAACTTCATAATTTTTACTTTCTTTGAACGTCCATTACTCATTACTTCAGCAGAAACTTTTGCCCCCTTAACATGAGGTGTTCCAACTTTGATATCTTCTCCATTAGATGTCATTAATATTTCGTCGAAATTAATTTTGCTTCCTTCATCTAAGCCTAATTTCTCAACGCGAAGAACATCGCCTTCTTTAACTCTGTATTGTTTGCCACCAGTAAATATAACTGCATGCATGATTTTTCTCCAAAAAAACTAATTATAAATTTGAAACGTTTTTATAATACAACATTTCACAAACGCTATGGTCAATGTAATCAATGCAGACAAGACCATAAGCTTCAAGGACGGCGATTTTACTGGTTTGTTCGAGATTGGTCAATAAATTAATAGTTATCTGCTAGATTATTTAATGTAATTTGGAAATTATTTACAAGAAACAGTAAAACGTTAGATTTTTTGATCGGTCTTCATTTGTGAATTATCATCTTTAGAGCTAATATTTTGATTTGAATTGGTTTGGTTGATTGAAATAATATGTGACTTTACTAGCAATCTTATCAAGGAGTTTTTATAATTTTTTAGATGCACCATCAATTTTTGTTTTAATTTATCAAAAGATGGAAGTGATACAGCTTTCTTCACTTTTTTATTGTTTGAAAACACTTGCAGGATTAATTCGGCATTCTCTTTAATGCTTACATCCTGATCAAATGAAATGTTTTGTTTGTTTAATAGTGAAACATTAAGTATGACGGTAAGTATAAATAGTATTATTAATTTCATGGAATGCATTTTATTATTGTATTGTTACAATTATATAAACGTTTTAAAAAAAAATTTGTTACATTTTCTTTTCATTAATTATAATTGTCATACCCAAAGGCAGAAATAATAAATCTTAAGATGATATTTCTTTAATAAAATATCTGTTCTTGCCTGCTTTCTTTGCCTTATACAAAGATCCATTAGTTGAATCATGTGACTGCTTCAATAATACTAAGTGAAATTCATTTTTAATCGTGACTTTTCTCACTTGCATGATTTTTCTAAAGTTATAGAGACCTTTGCTTGATTATGAAGGATTGAGAAAAAGATTTAAAAATGTGTCAATCAAGGCGCGAAATGCAGCCTAATAACTAGTTATTAGCAAATTTTGAAACGCAGAGTGATGCTTTTTTAAACTTTTTATCTTCTTTCACTAATCGAGCAAAGGTCTCTTATAAGATTCTTTCTATCAACTTCAGTCAATAATTAGAGAGAAACACTATGCGTAAATACTTATTATTAATCTTTTTTTCAACTCTTATTCAGGCGCAAGAAGTGACTGGGGATTGGCACGGAAAGCTTGAAGTTATGGGCACTCAACTGAGGCTTTCATTTCATGTCAGTCAATCTGATGGTGTCTATACCAGCACCATGGATAGCCCAGACCAGGGAGCTATGGGAATTGCAACCACATCAACAACATTTGAAAAGGGTATATTAGTCATTGTAATGGAGTCGATTGGAGCTCAATATGAAGGCGAATTATCCAATGATGAATTAACTGGAACATTTAGCCAAAGGGGAATGAATTTTCCTTTGAAGCTATCTAAGCATGAAGTGGCTAAGCCTGAAAAGGTTATCAGACCTCAAGATCCTATCAAGCCGTACAAATATATTTCTGAGGACATAACTTTTGTGAATAAATCGGCAGATTCAATAAAATTAGCAGGAACTTTGACATTGCCGCATGATATAAAAAACCCTCCAGTTGCTGTCTTAATCAGTGGATCAGGCCCACAAAATAGAGACGAAGAACTTGGGCCGTTTAACCACAGGCCTTTTTTAGTCTTATCAGATCATTTAACAAAAAAAGGCATTGCTGTTCTTCGATTTGATGACCGCGGTGTAGCTGAGTCAGAAGGAGATCATACGACAGCTACTTCTGCAGATTTTGCCACAGATGTCTCTGCTGCACTGGATTATCTGAAAACCAGAGATGATATCAACCATAGTAAAATTGGTTTGATTGGACACAGCGAAGGTGGATTTATTGCGCCAATGGTGGTTTCACAGCGCAATGACATAGCATTTATTGTTATGCTAGCAGGAACAGGTGTAGATGGTGCAAAAATTTTACTCACTCAAGGTCGCAGAGCAGCAGAATTAGAAGGAGCCAGTCTAGAGAAACTAGATTTTAATGAAAAAGTTTCTCATGATATTTTTGACTTGGTTAAACTAGAAACGAACACTGAAGCCTTAAAATTACAATTATCAGAATACTTAGATAATTTGATCAAAACAAGTCCCAAGGAATTAACAAAAGACTTCACTGATGATGTGATTAAATCCCAAATTAATACATTGAGTTCTGAATGGTTTCAATATTTTATAAGAACTGATCCAGCTCAGTTTTTATCTCAAGTTAAGATTCCTGTATTGGCTATTAATGGTGAAAAAGACTTTCAAGTATTACCTGATCTTAATTTACAAGCAATCGATAAAATATTAAAAAAAGCAGGCAACAAAGATTATACAACACAAAGATTAGCAGGCATGAATCACTTATTTCAAGTGGCCGAAACTGGAGCCATAAGTGAATATGGAACCATTGAGGAAACTTTTTCTCCGATCGCTTTAAAAGTAGTATCTGATTGGATAAATGCACGTTTTTAGCCAGGCTTTATAGTCATAAATTATCAGTTATTTTATGTAATAGCCTCAAATAGCTAGAATATTCATTGCATATCACAAATCTTTACATATCTAAATATTATAAGTATTCTATTGCATGTATAATCACGAGATTATCAAAACAGTTCTAGTTTATGAAAATATTACTTACTAACAAACTCATGCATAAGATGATTTTTGGTTTATCTTGCATGATTTTTACGGGCTTGACCTTTGCCATCAATGGGCCTTTTCAATACAGGGATCAGTTTGATTCTGTCAGTTATAATAATTCTGATGGAACTACAGACTGGTCTGCAGAGACATGGGATGAAACAGGTGATGATGATAGTGCTTCAAGCGGTGGAACCCTAATCACAGGAAATAGACTGAGATTTAATTCAGGTGGAGCAACAGATACCATTCAAAGGTCTCTGGATTTAGAAAATGCTACAACCGCCACTCTCAGCTTTGATTGGGAGTTTGATGGAGCGACGGAGGACTGTAATGACGGAACTGTAGGTGATGAAATCAATGTACTCATTCGAGCACAATCAAGTGATGCGTTTACGCAAATTGGCGCTGATATTTGTGGAGAACCGGACGAAAACTCTGGTACATTTTCTGAATCAATTCCTTCCTCATTTTTTACATCTACTGCCGAAATTCAAATTTTAGCGGATGGATTTGCGGGTGGGACTGAATTCTTTTTTGTAGAAAACTTGAATATTGTTGGCGACGCAAGTGTTGCGGCAACAACAATTAATATTGGTGACACAGTCTGGTATGACCTTGATAGTGATGGTAATTTTGATTCAAATGAAGTCGCTATTGCAAATGTTTCTTTGAATTTATTTGCCAATTTAACATGTACTGGACCCGCCATAGATAACACAGTGACTAATGCTTCGGGTAATTATAGTTTTGAACCGGAAAATACAGGTGATTATTGTGTTCAGGTAGTGGAAAGCTCTTTACCTGCAATTGGCTATATTGCAACGACGGGTGGGTTTACTCAATCTGTTAATGCACCAAGCATTGGGAATTATACCGATTTGGATTTTGGTTTTGAGGCGACATCTTGTTTACCAGTCATTAATTTCGATACCTATCCTAATGGTTTGGATACTGTGGCAGGCGATATCATAACGGATCAATTTGCACCATGGGGTATTACTGTATCAGCGACAGGAGGTTCGGGAGACGCTATGATTTTTGATGGCAACAACCCTACTGGTGGCGATGATGATTTAGGCTCTCCGCATGAATCATTTGGCGGTCCAGGTGTTGGTGTTGCTGGTGTTTTTGGAGCAGTAGGTGAAAACAGAATTCCTCAAAATAGATTGCTAATTATTTCTGAGGATGGTGATCAATCTGATCCAGATGATAATGGGCCTGGTGGTACCATGTTTTTTACATTTGAAAGAGACCTTAACATGGATGAATTATTGTTTTTAGATTTTGGTGATACCTTGGGAGTAGACGCAGGAGAGGCCAGATTTTATGATGAGTTTGATGTGTTGGTTGAAACAGCTTCAACTTTACCCAGTGTTGGTGATAATGGACTAGGTGGACTGACTTTTACAGCCACAGGCATAAGAAGGATTGAAGTGCAATTTAACCAATCTGGATCTATGGCCAAATTTGCTATTTGTCCTGCGATTATCAGAGAGTCAGCTGTAGGAGACTTGGTATGGTTAGATATAGATTCCGATGGTGTATTTGATGTAGGTGAACCAGGTCTGCCAAATGTTTCTGTATCTTTGTATGATGCTGGTCCTGATGGTATATCAGGAAATAGTGATGATTTTCTAATTGGAACCACTCAAACTGGATCTGATGGCAGTTATTTATTTGCTGGTTTAGTCGGTTCTGATTACTATGTTGAAGTGGATGAAACTACTTTGCCTAGTAATGATTTAACCTTATCTACTGGTTCAACTAATCCATTAACAGTCTTTACTTTGGCAGATAATAGTGAAAACTTTGATCAAGACTTTCCCTACAGTAATGATTCTTCTGATAATGCCATTGTAGGCGATTTGGTTTGGTCTGATGCAGATGCAGATGGTATAAGAGATCCTGGTGAGTCTGGAATTTCAGGCGTGACTTTAGATTTAATAGATGTCAGCAACAATATGGTTGTTGCGACCACAACTACAGGTGCAGATGGACAATACTTATTTACCAATGTACCACCAGGTGAATACATTGTCGAAGTTACTGATACAAATACAGAGTTAACTGGATATACCTTAACCACAGGGCCGCAATCTAATCCAAGTCCAAGTGAGCCATTTGAAGTGGCAGCCGGAGATGTTTTATTAACTTTAGACTTTGGGTACGATAACAATACTTTATTTTCTATATCAGATCGAGTCTGGCTAGACAGTGATAATGATGGAGTATTCGATGGTGGTGAAAACGGTATTGAAAATGTTACTGTCAATTTATTAAATGATAATGGTGTGGTTATTGCTACTGCATTGACAGATGAAAATGGCGATTTTACTTTTCCAGGGCTTGAAGATGGTGATTATCAAATTCAAGTTTCTGATGCCTATAATGAGTTGACAAATTATCAAAGCACTACTACGCCTGCTGAGAATGGTTTCTTGGAAGTAACATTAAATAGTGCAAATATCAACAATATTAGTTTTGGCTACAATAACAGTGGAACCATTGGAGATACCATCTGGAATGATGCAGATGGAGATGGTGTACAAGATGATAATGAAATCGGTATAGCAGGAGTCGAATTGACACTATACTTTGATGAAAATAACGATGGAATATTTAATGGTAGTGATACGATTGTAAATCAAACAACAACAGATGCTTTAGGTTATTATATATTTGAGGATTTGATTGGCACTGATTATGTTGTTTTTATTGATTCATTACAAGCAGCATTAACTGACTACACCCAAACTGCAGATCCAGATGAAGTCGGAATTTGTAGCACTTGTGATTCACAATCTGGTACCAGTTTGAATTTAGGAGGCAGTGATTTAGAACAAGATTTTGGTTATCAAAATTCAGCTTTATTTGATATTTCTGGTAATGTATTTGAGGATCTTGATGCAGATGGAATTGATGATGGAGTCGGTGAACCAGGTTTTGAATCGGTTACTTTATCATTAATAATTTCTGGCGATGATGGCATTTATGGAACTGCTGATGATGTAGTCCTTGCAACAACTGCAACAGATTCTGCTGGTGATTATATCTTTCCAGACTTGCCTGATGATGACTATCGTGTTGAAGTTACCGATAACACAAATATATTAAATGATTATTCACTCACCAGTGGATTGGATCAAATTGATGTGACTTTAGCAGGAGTTGATATTACTGATGTTGATTTTGGATATGTGAGAAACAGTGGTACTGCATCAATTGGTGATTATGTTTGGATAGATAGTAATGCTGATGGCGTTCAAGACAATAATGAATCAGGAATTCAATCAGTGGCATTAAACTTATACAACCCAGGACCTGATGGTGTTATAGGTGGTGGCGATGATATATTGGTGGCAACGACTGCTACTGATGTATTTGGCAGTTATGATTTTCAAGGGTTAGATGCAGGAAGTTATTATGTTGATGTTGATGATTCAACTTTACCAGCTGGTTTAACATTATCACCAACATTATCAGATCCAACATCTATTATTTCACTTTCTGATGGTGAAGACTATAACGATGCAGATTTTGGCTATTCTACACAAGCAAATACTTCTATTTTAGGAGATCTAGTTTGGGCAGATACAGATGGCGATGGTATTAGAGACCCAGGTGAATTAGGCATAGCTGGAGTTGATCTCGACTTGATTGGCGCTGGTCCAGATGATATATTTGGTACTGGTGATGATATCAGTTTAACCACAACAACGGCTGCAAATGGCAGTTATTTGTTTACAGATTTAACCCCAGGTATGTATACAGTTACGGTTGATACTTCAGATGTTCCTGTCGCTTATTCTTCAACACCAACTAATGCAGATGTAACTTATCAAGTGACAACATTAGGCGATGATTCGTTTTTACATTTGGATTGGGGCTTTACTCCTAACCCTGCAACTACTGGTAGTATTGGAGATACCATTTGGTTAGATACTGACTCTGACGGAATTGAAGATGCAGGCGAACCAGGAATTGAAAATGTCACTGTTAATTTAATTGGGGCAGGAAATGATGGAGTTTTTGGAAATAATGATGATGAGATTTTAGCCACAACTGTCACAAACAATCAAGGCTATTATATTTTCTCCGGTATCCAGCCTGATGATTACCAAGTTGAGGTTTCAGACACCAATGGAGTGCTGGTTGGTATGAATCAGACATCTCCAGCAATTGGATCCATCTCATTGTCAGCTGATGAAGATTATGAAACAGCTGATTTTGGTTATGCGCCTGGACCAGGTTCAATTGGTAA
>JBGCFT010000209.1:0-3998 GCA_045107085.1 Marinicellaceae bacterium
TCCTTGTACTTTGTAGCCACCTAATGAATTAACAGCTTGTGGAGTTAAACCAATATGCCCCATTACAGGAATACCAGAATCGACTATGTGGGTGATTAAATCAAGGTTTCCTTTTGCACCCTCAAGTTTAATGGCATGTGCGCCAGCTTTCATTATTTTCTCTATGGCTAACATATTTTCATTCAGGGATTTTCTGTAAGATAAAAAAGGCAAATCACCGACAATAAATTTATCCGGAGCTCCTTTTGCAACAGATGCAACATGTAAAGCCATTGTATCTATATCAATAGGCAATGTAGACTGGTGTCCGTGTATAACCATGGCGGCAGAATCACCCACTAATATCATCTCAATATTTGATTTGTTGATAATTTTAGCAGAGCTATAATCATAGCAAGTTAACATAGATATCTTAATGCTATCTTGCTTTTGTTGTATGAGTTGATTAATGTTCATTGTGCTGCCTCAATGTTTGTTTTTAAAGATTGGTTTAAATATCGATTTTCACTTTTAAGATTTAAAGTTTGTATCGAGTCTAATTTAACAAAAGATTGATAAACATGAGCAAGAGGATGAAACTTTAAACTATGTAAATGTTTCTTTACGGTTGTAAAGTCACCACGCTGAATAGGCCCTGTAATAGAATTTATTGGGTCAGCAATAAAGTTTTTAGTATTTTGTAATAAATAAGGGAACAAAATATTCTCAGGAAGATCTATGGAGTTTGATAGTTCTTTAGAAGTTTCTCGCATCAATGTTTGTGTAAAATTACCTGCCATAACACACATGGCATGATAAAAAGCTTTGTCTTTTTGATTGATATTAAACCAACGGTTTTTATTGAGCTGAGGAAATAGTTGATGAAAGTCAACAGCTTTATCACAAATAAAAGGGATACTTTCATAGGTGTTTAATTCATACAAGTGTTTTGAAAAAGTCATTAATGGATGACAGCCAGAGACATTATCCAATGTCAATGTTCCTGAAAAATGCACTAGTTTCGTTTCAGTAAGGAAAGAGTTTTTATCAATAAAAGATTCAATTGCAGAATCTGAAATAAGCAATAATACAATATCAGTTTTTAGAATTTTTGATTTTAGAGAAGCAATAGATTGCTTGCGTGACCATGTATTATGTTCAACATTAATCAGTGTAAAATAGTGACAAAAGTGTTGTGCCACTTTGCCATCGCCAACGATAGTATATCGTTTTACATTTTTGTTAGGTACCCGTCGATTCATAGATCAAGTCCTCAAGTTTTAATTAAATTTAAATAGTCACCGTTCATAAGAATCGATGCTGGTAATAATTATAGTGATGAATACTGAATATTCAATGAATATAAGTTAATCATTATCTTTTATGAATTGTTATGGATAAACACACCAACAATTGCCATATGATAAATCCAATGGAATTCACAATACTGGAGGATGAGTTAATCGTATGTGAAAAAATATATCCGGCTATTAAACCCATTAATAACAACATAGAATAGCTGGCCAGTTTTAACTTAATTGAAGCAATAAGTTGAACTGCAATACCAGTCAATAATGCTCCAATTCCACCTGATATTGTAATGGCCCAATCGATATTTATATTTAACTTAAACACCGAATATTTATCCACTGCTAAATGAACCATCGATGTATAAATGGCGATACTGGCAAATACCATTAATAGTGATTTTAGCCAGTTTTGCCTTTTTTGAAATGGTACCATAACCAAGATGGCGAACACTGCCCCGATTAAGACATCTGATAAACCAATATCAGCAAAAATAACTGGATTGTTATGCTCTAAGAAAGAAATGGGAAAAACCAGCGCCCCAGAAATTATTGCCAACAATAACCTTGTATTTAAAGAAATATTATAAAATTTCATTTCCTAACCTATCGAGAACAATGGGTTTACCATAACCCAAGTCCTCGACTCTGTCCAGTTGAGTTTTCGCATCACCCACTATGACATAAATCATGTGCTCCGCATTAAGATTGGATTTAATCAATTTTTGAGCTTGTTCTAATGTCAAATCAAGCAGTTCTTTTTGATTAAGTTCTAAATAATTATCAGCGTATCCATATTGGTTAATTGTGAGTAATATACCCATCAGTTGTCTTAGAGTTTCATATCTCCGACTATTGCCTTTGATTATTAGGTTCTTAGTTATTGCTAATTCTTCCTCGGAAAAAGTATTGTGATAATTGGACAATTGATCTTTGATAATGTCTAAAGATTCGAGGGTTACATTACTTCGAACTTGGGTTGCTGCTATAAATGTACCATCAAATACACTGGGTGTAATTCTTGAATAAGCGCCATATGTATAGCCTTTTTCAATTCTTAATATTTGTGTTAAACGGGCACTTGAACCACTTCCCATTCGATTATTCACGATATTTAATCGGTTAAAATCTTCATGGTTAGAGTTCAATGTTGCTTTACCAACATAGATAGCCGATTGTTTTGCATCCGGAAAATCAACAAAATAGAGTTCCGGTTTATTTAATTCAACTACTTTATTTATGACAGGGTCATTGAGTTCATCCGTTTGATGCCAATGGGTATCTAATTTTGATAGAGATTCAACAACTTGATTTTTATCATAATCACCCACAATTTGTATCGAAGCTTGGTTAATAGTTAAATAATTTTTATAGTAGTGCTTTAGGTCTTTTAACTTAATATTATTCACAGATGATTCAGTACCTCCTGAAGCTTGACCTAAAATATGTTGTTCTCCATATATTTTTTTCATAATGATATTACGGGCAACGGTATTTGGATTGGCTAAAGATGCTTTAATTGAAGTCAGTTTTGAATTTTTTAAACGGTCAAAATCAGATTCATCAAACCTGGGATTTAAAACCATATCAGTCACAATTTCCATGGTTTTATGGTAGTTTCTTTTAAGTGTAGTGCCATAAATATTGATGGCTGTTTTAGAGGCATTTATATTGATTGTAGAGCCCAATAATCCAATAGCATCCTCTAATTCAGCGGGAGTTTTAGTAGATGTTCCTTCATTCATCATTTCAGCTAAAAGGTGCGCAGTGCCTTGTTTATCAGCTTGGTCAAATAATTGTCCTCCTTTTATTCTAAAATTAAAATTAATAACAGGTATTTCCTTAAGCTCAATACCAGAAATATTGAGGCTATTTTTTGTTTGAGTATGCCAGATAACAGGAGAAGATCTTTGAGGCAATTCACCTAATGGTGGCTCGCTTCTATCATGTACTGTGTTAGTTTTTACAAAATCTGGATTACTGTCTTCCTCAAATTGCTTTTCTTTACCTTGAGTAATCTCTTCTTCAACAATATTGGCCTGAATAGAACCATCTACAATAAGGTTTTTTGCATCTTTTGGAACAAAACTGGTAATAATGGCATCTTGTCCTTTTATATATTTGTTATAAACCCTTAAAACATCATCATTTGAAACATTAAGGATATTTTTGATATCCTGTTTAATAAAAGCAGGATCTCCAGCGTATTCACTGTATATCCCTAACTGAAAAGCTTTACTTAAAATACTAGAAATACCATTATAAAAACTTGTTTCTTGAAAAGCTTTTATTTTAATTAAGTCATTCTCTCTGACGCCTTGGTTTTCAAATTTTTTCATAGACCTTTGAATAGAATCATACACATCATCTAAATCAGTATTTGCATTAGCACGAATGGAGACAGTGAATGTGCCTGCTAATTCATTTGAACTTTGATAAGCATTGACCGATGGAGCCAATTTATCTTGCTGCACTACTGTGGTAAATAACGGCGATTGTTTTCCGCGTGAGAGTATATATCCCAAAGCATCTAGCGCATATGAATCTTTATGGTATTGTTCAACAGTTGGGAAAGTTAAACTGATTTGTGGCAACTTTGCAAAATTGTCTAAATGGTATAATTTTTTAGTCTCAGAAAGTGCCACTGGCATTGGTTTAAGGTCCTCTATTGCAGGCGACGCTTTGATTTCTCCAAACCATTTTTCAACTGAT
>JBGCFT010000021.1:0-12650 GCA_045107085.1 Marinicellaceae bacterium
GAAGAAATATGGACAGACATGAGACCAGGCACATTACAAAGGCTGATTCATAAAATGTTAACAAAAGCCAAAAACAATGAGTAGTTAAAAATTATACGAAAACCGTCTTTCTTTGTTTTTCATCAGCAATCGATACAAAGCAGGAACAACCAATAAAGACATAAACGTAGAAACCATTAACCCTGAGATAATTGTCCAGGCCAATGGTGGCCATAAGGTACTTTTTGTAATCACTAAAGGAAACAATCCTGCCACAGTGGTTATGGTAGTGAGTAAAATTGGTCGTGCTCTTCTTTTAACAGCTTGTATAATGGCATTATCAAACTCTAAATCTTTGTCTAAATTTTTCTGAATTAAGTCTAGTAATACGATAGCATTATTAACAACAATGCCCACCAAAGCCAAAACTCCTAAAATTGCGGTAAACCCGAAAGTCGTATTAGTTAACAACAATCCAATAGGAACTCCTGCAAATGCCAAAGGAATGGTAATTAAAATTATCAAAACCTTTAAGAAAGAATTAAATTCTATCAATAAAAACATTAATAACAATATCATACCTATTGGTAAGGCTCCACCCAATGATTTATTGGCTTTATCAGATTCCGTTGATGTCCCAGCAATTTGTAATGTTACACCTTTTGGTAAATCTAATTGGGCTAATTCAGGTCTTAAGTTATCTAACACTTTGGCATAAGTTGTATCAATTTTAGTTTCTGAAAAAACCGATGCTGTTCTTTGAATATCATAGTGATGGATTGCGGCAGGCAACCATTGAAGCTCAACATCTAGAAGGTTTCTAATCGGGATACTTTCTGAATTAATTTGTAACTCTATGTTTTCTATTTGGTTAATTGGAAAATTAATGCCATCATTACTTCTGACAATAATATTAATTGGATCATCGGATCTTCGGTATTGTCCAACAACTATACCACCTGTTGCTAATCCTATTGACTGAGTGACTTGTTTGCGGGTTATTTTATAGTGATTAAGTATTTCATCTTTAAATCTTAATTGATAACTGGGCAATCCTATGCCTAAATTGTTTCTCACATCCCTACTGCCCTCTGTATTCTCAATAATTTCTTGAATTTGATGAACTGTTTCACTTAATAATTCTCTGTTTTCAGAAAATACTTTTATTTCAATCGGTGCGGTTACTGGTGGACCTTGACCTAATTTATTGGCAATAATTTCTACATTTGGATATTGTGGTTTAACCACATCATTAATCCATTGAATAAATGCTGGCGCATTCACAGCAGAATCTAGCTCAACATCAATACGTGAAATGTTAGGAGAACGTGGCTTTTCAATCAAATTATAATAAAAATTTGGCCCTGAATTGCCACTGAATGAATAAGCATGGTTGACATGTGGTTGTTGTAAAATTTCGAGTGATAACTCTCTTGCCATTGCTGAATTATGACGCAAATGCGTGCCTTCAGCAAAAGTGATGTCAACGATGACTTGATTTCTATCAGTACTGGGGAAAAAATCCTTTTTAACAAAGTTGAATAACATCATTGAAATAGAAATAAATACCAAGGTAAACAACAATACATACTTAGGGTTTTTTGTAGCAATTTTGCCAAATTTCTCACCCATAACCATAATTTTTGAACTTTTGGAATGTTGACTGGGTGCCAAAAATAAATGACTAAACGCTGGTGTTACAAAAATAGAATAAATATAACTGATGGTAATTGATAACATGATGATCACAGGAATAGCATTGGTGAAATCACCCGTATTGCCTTTGGCCATTAGCATTGGGATAAAAGCGGCTAAAGTCGTGCCAGTTGCAGAGAATAATGAAAAAGACAATTGATTCACTGCTGTCATGGATGCAGCAGATTTGCGCATGCCTTTATCAATATGATATTGGATATTTTCTACCATAACAATGGCATTATCAACCAACATTCCTAAAGCAATTACCATGCCTGAAATTGCCATTTGGTGCAGCACATTTCCAGAAAAATTATAAACTGCTAAAGATGTGAAAGTAACCAATGGAATAACACTTGCGACAACTAAGCCTGGACGCAATCCAAGAAATATTGTCAGGACAATACTCACAAGTAACATGCCCAATAACAATGATTGTCCTAATTCAGAAATACGATTGGCAACCCTATCAGGTTGAAAAAATATGGGTTTCATATCAACTTCAGGATAATCCTGAGCAACATTGGTCATAAATTGTTTTATTTTTTCACCGAATTGAACAACATTTAATTGATTGACTGGAACAAACAAACCAATGGCAATGGCTCTGTGCCCATCTTCATAAAAAACAGAATTGGCATCTTGCTTTGCACCATATGTAACATTTGCAAGTGTTTTTAAGGGCAACTCACTTCCGTCTGGTAGTGAGATTAGAGTATTCTTAATTTCATCAATAGACTGAAAATCTGTTTTAGCATTGAGTATAAATTGTCGGGTATCAGATTGAAGAGACTGAAGAGGAACAACGGCTGTTTTATTGACTATTTGATCTACTATAAAATCAGCATTTAAACCTAATTGTTTTAATATCTCAGGAAAAGGCTCAATAGCAATTTCCTCTTCGGCTTGCGCATAAAATTTTATTTTTGAAAGTTCAGGAACGGTGAGTAAACGTTTTTTTATTTCTTCCGCAACTTTTCGCATGTGCATGATGTCATTGTTGCCAGAAATAGAATAGACCACCAATGGAGTATCTATGACTCTGTCATCTAAAACAGGCTGTAAAACCCCATCGGGAAATTTAACTGAAGCACGCTCAATCGCATCTCTGACATGATTCCATCCTGTATTGGTATCATAGACATTCTCATCCATTCTCACAGTTACTTGCGCAAAGCCAGCCCTTGCGACTCCTCGAATTTCAGCAACCTCTTCAACTTGAGAAATTTCTTGCTCAAGTGGTTCTAATACTAAATTTTCAATGTCTTCAACACTTGCACCAGGGTATTGGGTTAGAACAAATCCATTTCTATAAGGAAAAAAAGGATCTTCTTGTCTATCCATGTTAAACCACGAATAAATGCCTGCGATGGCAAATAAAATAGCGGTAGTGAGGATTAATCGTTTTTGGTTAACTAAAAGTTTAACTATGTTCATTACATTACCTTAACTTTCATACCAGATGATAATTTCGCTTGCCCTTTTAAAACCACCAATCCCACTAATTCTTTTGGCGTTGTAAAAATAATATCAGCACCCTCAATGAATAATGGATTAATATGGCTTTTGACCGCTATGTCTTCGACTACCGTAAAGATGTAAGGTTTATTTATGCCATCATCGACTATGGTTTCCAAAGGCAGCTGGTATACATTTTGATATTTTTGAGGAAAACTTAAGATGACTTGTTGACCAATGATATTATTTATTTCTTCATTCAATTTTAATATCACTTTCATTAAGTGAGAATTTCTATCAGCTGATTGCGCTAACTCAACTACTTCAAAACTAACCGAATCATCCATGTAAGTCCCTTTTATTTTGTCTCCTCTTGTTAAATTTTTCCATAAAGATTGGGTCAAATTAATTTCAACTTCAATTTCATCTTGTTGGAAAAGTGTTAATACCACTTGCCCTGCCTGAACAAACTCTCCTTTTTGTTTAAAACTATTGACCACGACTCCATCAAAAGGAGCTTTTATCATCGATTCTGTTTGGTTGGCCAGGGCTAAATCAATTTGAGATTGGACTAATTTTTGTTGTGCTTGTAAATCTTTAAGATCTGTTTCTTTTTGTTCTAAAGCATTTTTACTGGCAGAATTGTTCTTTCTTAATTCTTGTAAATTTAACACATCTCTTTTTACTTGATCAATTTGCGCTACCAGAGACTCTAATCTGGCAAAATTTGAGTCCAAAGCTGGGTCAATATTAGGATTATAGAGTCCCATTAAGATAGCACCAGTCTCAACTACTTGACCAATTTCCACCAGATCTCTGTCTATGGTTCCTGATAATTGAAATGATAATTCAGCGCTGTTTTTAGGTCTAAAAACAGCTGGAACTTGATGGTATCTAGTAACATCAGTTTTAACCAACAATGTTGACTCAACAGGCGTTTCCAAAACCACACTATCTATTGATGCTGTTTCTTTACATGAAGTCAAAATTATAACCGCAAATGTCATTAAAAATAATTGAACTGTATGTTTCATGCTTTCACTCCTTTAATAATTATATTAACCAAGTCATCAACATATGTAGAGTTCTCTCCATATAAACTGTCTGACCATTGACTAAAATGTGGTTTAGCGTTCACGTATGCATTAATGGCCGAAAGGAAGGAAACAATCAGATTAATCGGTTCAAAATCATTTCTAAAAACTCCAGCTTCTTGGCCTTTTTTAATCAATTCACAACCTTTTTCAATCAGAGGTTTATCGTATTTTCCGCAACTGGTATCATTTTCTAAATGACTCCAAGAGTACATGCGAATAATGTCTGGATTACTGACTAAATATTCAAAATATTTGTGAATTGACTCTGAAATAAGTTCAACAGGGGTGGCTGCATTCTCGAATAAATCTAGTTGTTGTTCTGCATAGCCTGAAAAAACATTTTCTTTGACTTCTTTCCAAAGTTCATCCTTATTGGAAAAATGATGGAAAATTAAACTTTTAGCCACTTCTGCTGTTTTTGCAATTTGTGCAATCGAAACATGACTGAAACCCTTTTGAGAAAAAAGTTCATAAGCTGCTTTTAAAATTTTTTCTTTATTTGATAGCATCTAATTGACCTCTAATACATAAAAATATACGGAAATAAAATGACAGACACTTCCCATGACCACAAAAACATGAAAAATTGCATGGTTAAATTTTAATTGATGAATGGCATATAATAATGCCCCAACCGTATATGAAATCCCTCCGGCAATTAACCAATCTAAACCACCATCTGATAAATTTTCTTTCAGTGGGTTGATTGCAAAAACAATAAGCCAACCCATGACAACATAGGCTAAAGTGGAAATGATTGTAAACTTACCAGTATAGAATATTTTTAATGTGATCCCTATTGCGGCCAAACCCCAAGATATTCCAAATAAAGTCCAACCAATTGTGCCATTTAAGGTAACCAAAGTATAAGGAGTATAAGTACCTGCTATCAGTAAATAAATAGCAGCGTGGTCAAAAACTTTCATCCTTCTTCTCATCACAGGTGCTTTTGATGCATGATAGATGGTTGATGCCAAATACAATAAAATCATACTAGAGCCATAAATACTAAAACTGACAACATGCCAGGCCGTTCCATAATTGACCGCTTTAATAATGAGTAAAATCAATGCAGGTATTGCCAATATAAATGCCAATCCATGTGTTGAAATATTAATGTACTCTTCAATATCGGAATAATATTTAACTGAAGTGTTTGTTGACATAAAATTTTATCACATTAAAAAAAACCATATTATACACTGACTGACCGCTCGGTCAATAAATGCATATAATATTATTCTATTAAAATTGAGTGATAGGTTTATACGTTAACGAGTAATTAACAAGAAAGTGATAAGCGAAATGAATCAGGAGAAAATTTAAATCTAAACAATTATTTTTGGCGAATCTTGCAGCTAAGAGCATTATTTATTAAAGCTGTTAGTCTAAAACCTATAATCAAACAAAGGCCTATTATATTGATTAAAGTTACTCTATAGAACAAGTTAAAGGCCGATATGAATGATTCCACACCATAAAAAAACCACAGAAATCACTGAATTGAGGAACTAAAATCAGCAGAATTAGCAAAATTATTAATTTTTTTAAAAATAGGTTGCATGTTAAACACTGAGATAAGTTAAAATAAGCATGCTGGTAATACAACAGCTAATATTTATGTTACACAAATTTTGATGTCCATTAGTTACATTACTCTTCTGTTCCACGTAAGTAATTCAGCAAGTTTCAGCACCACCTCAATTTAATAAGATTTTTTATTAAATTGTTAATTATAGATTTAAAATATTTTTGGAGATTTCCGATGAGTAAGACTACTGGTAAAGTAAAATGGTTTGATGAGAAAAAAGGTTTCGGTTTTATCGAACGTGATGGCGGCAGCGATGTATTTGTACATTTCAAAGCCATAGTTAGTGACGGATTCAAAACTTTGTCTGATGGACAAGCAGTTGAGTTTGATGTAGAAGATGGTCAAAAAGGCCCTCAAGCTGCAAACGTAAGTGTAATTTAAGTTAAAGCTCAATTTATACGAAAAAGGCAATCCAAAATGGGTTGCCTTTTTTTTTGATTTTTCTATGAAGAATAAATTTAACAATCACATAATCACTTGGTATACGCAATACGGACGAAAAAATCTGCCTTGGCAAAGCAATAATGCTTACTATGTCTGGGTATCTGAAATAATGCTTCAGCAAACCCAAGTCATAAAAGTTATCGACTACTTTAATTTATTCACAAAAAAATTTCCGACATTGGATGCATTGGCCACAGCAAGTAGCGAAGATGTCCTTTCATCGTGGTCTGGATTAGGCTATTATAATCGAGCGAGAAACCTTCATAAAACAGCACAAATTTGTCAACAAGAACATGCTGGAAAACTTCCAAAAGACATGAATCAATTGGTTGCTCTGCCTGGAATTGGAAGAACAACTGCCGGTGCAATTTTGTCATTGGCATCAGATTTACCCTTCCCTATTCTTGATGGAAATGTCAAACGGGTTATGAGTCGTGCTTTTGCTATTAAAAATGAAAAGATAAGTCAGTTGAACAAAGAATTGTGGCAATTGGTAGAAAGATTAATGCCACAACAAAGATGCCGAGAATATAACCAAGCTTTAATGGATTTGGGCTCTTTAGTCTGCACACGCACTAATCCACATTGTGAAAAGTGTCCAGTCAGCTCTATGTGTATTGCCAAAAAAAACAATCAAATTGAGTTGTATCCTCAAGCTAACAAAAAAACCAAACAAATTAAAAAGACCTATCATTTATTGATGATAGTGAACGAAAAGCAAATACTTTTAGAACAGCGAGGCAGTCAAGGCATATGGCCAGAGTTATGGTTTTTACCTGTATATAATAATGCAAAAGAAATAGAAACTGTACAAATTTTTGATGCGGATAAAAAATCCAAAAGCTTTGAATTTAATATCCAACATATATTGACACACAGAAAACTAGACTTACAAGTGCATTGCTATCAAAATCAAACTATAATTGATCAATACTTAACTAAAAACTATAAATGGGTCGATCTTTCAAATTTTCAAAAATTACCACATCCCACTGCTTTAAAAAAAATCATACAATATTTTTTAGCACATGAGGATTGTTAAAGCATTATTGCCTGTCATTGCAGTTATCCTATTGGCAATGTTAGCCAGAGATAACTATGCTAAATTAACAAGTTCAGTTCTTATTGCTTTAGACTTCCTTCCTGGATTATTAATAGTGCTTGTCATAGCTGTTGCTGTTTACTTCAATAGACTAAGCATACTGTTGGGCGTGTTAGTTTTTTCATTTGTTTATATTTGCCACTTATATAATTGGCTTGATACAGAATTAAACTTGTCGTTGATCGCAATAACAACCCCAATTTTATTGTTATTTAATCAAATTTTTACCAAGCAAAGCATCTTATCAATAAGGTCAATACCCATTTATTTGACTTTTATAGTTATAGTAGGATTTTGTTTTTGGATTATTGATCACAACCCAACTTGGGCAGTCTATTACATTGAAAAAGACTGGTTACCTGCAGAATACTTTAATTGGAGTAAACTTCCACAATCAGCTCTTGCATCTTATTGCTTTGTTTTTATTGGCTTATTAATTATCTTTTCTAAAAAACAAAATTTAGAATCTATTATTACAGTGGTTGCATTAATCGCAACTTATGGGCTTATGGGCTCACTTGAAAATCGGGATTTAGTTCTATTAATCAGTTCAATTATGATCTTAAACCTCATCGCATTACTTCAAAAATCCAGGCAAATGGCCTATGTCGATGAGTTAACTTTATTACCAGGACGCAGAGCACTTGAAGAAAAGCTCCAAAGCCTAGTAGGTATTTATACCATAGCAATGGTTGATATTGATCATTTTAAAAAATTCAATGATAAGTTTGGGCATGATACTGGCGATGATGTACTGCGAATGATCGCATCAAAATTAAACGCTGTAAAAGGAGGTGGATCAGCATACAGATATGGAGGTGAAGAGTTTACCATTGTCTTTAGCAACAAAAGTACAGAGCAAACATTAGAGCAATTAGAAGCTGTTAGAGAAAACATTGCACAATCAAAATTTGTAGTTAATCGCAGAATGAGTACTTCAAAAAACAATAAATCAACCTCAGTAAAAATTACTGTTTCAATTGGAGTTGCAGACTCAATAGACATAACTAATGCAAATGAAGTCATAAAAAAGGCTGATATTGCTCTGTATAAATCCAAGAAAAAAGGCAGAAATTGTATAACTTAAAAATTATCACTAATGGCACATGACTATTGACTGAGATTTTAATACAATAAGGTGTTATTCAGATGTTAACATCTTAAAAAGAGAGCTGTGCATGATAATAAATGCACAATATAAATTTGATTATTTTGGAGAAAGAACATGAACTTTGATGCTTCTAGCATATTTTTTATTGTTGTTGGAATTTTTGGCTTATTGACCATAGTGAAAACCATCACTGTTGTTCCACAAGGTTATGAATTTACCATAGAAAGATTTGGCAAATACAGAACAACCTTCGCACCAGGACTTAGTCTTAAAGTTCCTTGGTTTGATGCCATCGGACGCAAACTTAATATGATGGAACAAGTGTTGAATGTGCCTTCACAAGAAGTCATCACACGAGACAATGCTGTCGTAACTGTCGATGGTGTCGTTTTTTTCCAAATACTCAATGCTCCTCAAGCAGCTTATGAGGTAAATAACTTAGAATACGCTGTTCTTAATTTAACCATGACCAATATAAGAACGGTATTAGGTGGATTGGATTTAGATGAATCGTTGTCAAAACGTGATCAAATTAATCACAGACTCTTGGCAGTAGTAGATGAAGCCACTTCTCCATGGGGAATCAAAGTAACTCGGATTGAGATTAAAGACATAAAACCTCCTCAAGATTTGGTGCAATCAATGGCGAGACAAATGAAAGCAGAACGTGAAAAACGCGCGGACATTTTAGAAGCTGAAGGAAAAAGACAAGCTGAAATATTACGAGCTGAAGGTCAAAAACAAGCCCAAGTTCTTTTTGCTGAAGGTGATAAAAAAGCCATTACACTGAATGCAGAAGCACGAAAAGAAGCAGCCTTCAGAGATGCAGAAGCGCGTGAAAGAGAAGCAGAAGCAGAAGCCAAAGCAACACACATGGTTTCAAAAGCCATTGAAAGTGGCAACACACAAGCAATTAACTACTTTGTGGCCACAAAATATTTAGAGTCTTTTGGAAAATTTGCCGAATCAGAAAACAGTAAAACCATGCTTATCCCAATGGAAGCAACTGGAATCCTTAGTTCTTTGACTGGAATTACTGAAATCGCTAAAGAAGCCCTCAAAGACGAAACCAAAAGGAGTAAATGATGGAATGGATTGAAGTAGTTACTCCCTGGCATTGGCTAACTCTTGCTGTGGTGATCATTGTTGTAGAAATGATGATAGGTACTTATTTTTTATTGTGGGTAGGATTTGCTGCTTTTGCAACCGCTTTGGTTCAATGGGCTTTTAATACGGGATGGGAATTTCAAATGATTATGTTTTTCTTGCAATCTATCATATCCATAGTTGCATGGCATATTTATGCAAAAAACAATCCAAAGAAAGACCCTATTCCACATTTAAATAAACGCGGTCATCAACACATAGGCAGAACCTTTAATTTGTCTCATGCGATTATCAATGGATCAGGAAAAATAAATGTTAATGACAGCACATGGAAAGTACACGGTGAAGATTTGCCAAAAGGAGCCAAAGTCAAAGTTGTTGACATTGTTGGCACAACATTAACAGTAGAAAAAGTTTAATAAAATTTAAAAAAAAAGAGAAAATTATGATGAAAAATAAATTAACTACGGCTATAACTTTAAGCCTGTCACTAACTTTGTTGTCGTGCAGTGATGATGCAAACAAGACTGAACAAGCACAGACTACAGCACCACAAACAACCAGTGTTGCAGCTCCTGTCAAGGCGCAATCTGCCATCATGTCATTCATACCTGCAGAAACACCTGTTTTGATGTTATATGCAAAAGATCCTAACTATCCATTACCTGAAAAAATGTTAGAAAACATGGGCAAAGTTTATGCCAATATGGGTGATATCTTAAAAATGTCTGTAGCTGATGCTTTAAGCAAAAGTGGTGATGACGAAAAAAGTCAAGACATGGCTGCTTTTGTTGACAAATGGTTTTCTGAAGATGGACTTAAAAAACTAGGACTATCATTAGAAGAAAATGAATTTGCCGTTTATGCCATTGATCTATTTCCTGTGGCTAGAATTACCTTAGCAAAAACGCATTCAATGGGAGAAGTTCTAGATGAATTAATGACAAAAGCCAATGAGAAAAAAGCAGGAACATCACTCAAAAAAGAAATGAATGGTGCAACAGTTTATCAATTTGGTGACAATGAAGGCCAGCTAATCATTTCACTAGATGGAAATAGTGTAGCTTTGAGTTTCGCACCTACAAGTGAAGTTGATAATTTAATGCCAACATTATTAGGCTTTGAAAAACCTAGCAGAACATTGGTACAATCAGCACAGTACAATGACACAATTAGCCAATACAATTACTTAGGAAACAGTGTTTACTGGCTCAACTTTAGAGATTTAGCTGATTATTTCGTCAATCCTGCAAATTATGATTCAGCCATGTTAGATATGATGAAAATTCAAGATAACATGTTATCGGCAGACTGTAAAACCGAAATTTTAGGTATGGTTGATAAATTCCCAAGACTTGTTGGTGGAACAACAGTTCTGAACGACAGCAACATGAATTCACACATGATCTTGGAGCTTACTGATGGCATTGGTTCAAAACTTGCAAAAATGCATGGCAGAATCCCAGTAACTAACAATAAAGAGTCTGTCACTTATGGCTTTAGTTTTGATATTGCGGCTGCAAAAGATGTGGCGCTAGAATTTGTGACTAACATTGAAACAGATCCTTTTAAATGTGAGTTAATGGCTGACATGAATGCTCAAGCATCGATGATGAAGACGCAGTTATCACAACCATTGCCTCCATTTGTTGGCAATTTCAAAGGTGTCAATATGGTGATTGATGAATTAGATTTAGATATGACAAAAACCGATCCAAATGAAATTGTCAAGAGTATCAAAGGTAAATTATTGTTGGCTGTTGACAATCCTGAAGCCCTTCAAGGAATGGCCATGATGGCAATGCCAGATTTGCAAAAACTGGGACTGAAAGTTGGCGGAGAAGCAGTCAATGTTTCTCATATGATTCCTCTTCAAGGCACACAAATTCCAATCAATATGGATCATGTGTTTGTTGCCATGGGATCAGATACCATAGGAATGTCACTAGGAGAAGGAACTGATCCAAGTTTGACACAAGATGTCTCTTCTGAGTCTAAGTCTCACTTATTAAGCTTAAACATCACATCAGGATTGTATAAAAGTATCTTTGATAGCCTCAGTGCAGTGGCTGAAAGCTTACCACTTGGCGCACAAAATCAAGTGATGATGCAACAATCTATGATGACGAATATGCTATGGTGGCAGTCTCAACAAATAAATCTTGATTTTACAGACAGAGGATTTGAAATCGGTGTCGATGTAAACTATTAAAAAATAGCACATTAAGTTTAATTAAGGGCAGACTTTTCAACAGAAGTCTGCCTTTTTTGTAAGATAAGAAAAAAAAGCAGATAAACCATTTTCATCCCTAAGAGAATATTGTAAACTACCTGACTAAACCTGCAATAATCACTCCTTGGAGAAAATAATAATGAAATTAATCAATAAATTGACGATACTGGTATTAATATCAACAGTAATGGTCGCTTGTACTAAGAAAGATAGTACTAAAACAACCGAAACTACTGATAAAGGCCCAGAAGTAGTTGAAAAGCAAGATGAAGTTACAACCCAAACCTACAACCCAATTATGCATGATGGTAAAGAGTACTATGATATTTGTTGTAACCCAGAAGATCTAACAAACGACCAAAGTTTATTATCTCAACGTGTAATTTACTTTGCATATGATCAAGCCACTGTTGAAAGTAATTTTAGAAATCTAATTGCCATTCATGCAAAATACTTAAGTTCAAATCCTTCTGCAAAAATGGTTCTTGAAGGACATGCAGATGAGCGTGGTACGCCAGAATATAATTTAGCATTGGGTGAAAAACGTGCTAATTCAGTTGCCAATTTAATGAGAGCACAAGGCGCTTCATCAGGACAAGTTTCTGTCGTTAGCTTTGGCGAGGAAAAGCCAGTATCATTATGTAATGATGATTCATGTTGGTCTCAAAACAGACGTGTAAGAATCGTTTATACTTCTAAGTAAAATACCTAGAACTTAACATTTCAAAACATGTCCAATTTAATGGATTTAAAAACCCGACCAACTGTCGGGTTTTTTATGCTATCAAATATTGTTAAAGGTTATCTATTATGAAAACAAAATTAATTATTTC
>JBGCFT010000210.1:0-2545 GCA_045107085.1 Marinicellaceae bacterium
CAGTTATGATTACTTCAATCACATACATTATTTACATTAGCATCAGTATCGCCATTACTATTTTTGTTTCAAAAACTTTAAGTAAAAATGGTGAGATTTATTTAGTAGACGGCTTTAACGGAAATGAAGATTTAGCAAAATCTGTAAACCACATGTTGGTTGTTGGGTTTTACTTACTTAATATTGGATTCGTTTTATTGCGTTTGAAAACCAACAGCCTCATTATCGATATTGAATCTATGATTGTGTACTTGAGTTCAAGCATTGGATTTGTATTAATAGTATTGGGTGCATTTCATTTCTTTAATATGTTTATTATCCATAAATTCAGAGAATCAGGTTTAAGAAAAGCCAGCCAAAATTCTTATATAAATAACCAAACATAGAGCCAATCAAACCAATAAAGAATAAAAGGAACAAGTGTCCTTTTATTCTTTTTCTAATTAAAAATATAGAATGCGAGAAAAATATGAAAAAGTTTAAAGAGACTATTAAAATATTAGCACTGTATATACTTTCAGTATTACAAAAATGTGAACAAAATCTCTATTTGAATAAGGGATGACTTTTGACACTGTATGAGTTTTTAATTTTACGATTAATATGGATAGTATGAGAATAGGAGGTTGAATGTGAAACTCACATTAAGAAGTATAGGTTTAGTCGGAACATTATTATTTAGTGTTTTATTTTCCATAACATTTAAAATCCCTGGATTTGTTGAAGACATGGGTAAAGATTTTATTAAATCTCAAATCCAAAAGAAGACCAATGAGAAAATAGAACTGGTTAAAGCCGTCAGTAAAGATAGCAAATTAGCCAAGCTCGCATCAGTTTTGTATAAAAAAAATCAAAAGCAAATTGATCAAATCAAGGATCAACTCAAAAATAAAGCCCATGAAAAAATAACCGCTGTTATGGCGGAAATGAGTGACATGAGTTGTGAATGTAGAAAAACATACGCTGAAAAAATCAAGCAGGGTTTTGAGTTTAAACTGTCTTCTTTAGGGTCGATGAATGAACGATTAACTGATTTTATGAAAGGAAAGTACATGGAGATATCTACAGAATTAAAACGAGATGTGCGTATATTTACTGGCAGTAATGCTTTGATATTTTTGATGTTATTGATCATATCTTTTCTAAAGCCGCAGGCGATTAAACATTTGTTTTTACCGGGCATACTATTATTTACGGCGACATCAGTGTGTTCTTTTATTTATGTTTTTGAGCAAAACTGGTTGCTGACCATTATTTATAACAACTATTATGGTTTTGCTTATTTAGGATTTGTCGGATTTGTTTTTCTAATTTTATGCGATATTGCTTTCAATAAATGTAAAATAACCTCTGAGATAGTAAACGGTTTGTTTAATTTAGTCGGTTCAGCTGCGACTGCTTTAGCGCCTTGTTAGAAAAATGTCAGCATAAAATTTACAATTTAAATGTATAAAAAATCAATTAATACAATCATGCTACTGGTTTTGGTGTTGATTATCATTTCATGTGACTTGGTTCATACTGATTTAACGCTATCCAGTTCAGACATTAAATCTATTTATGATGGCGATACGATTACTATTAAGTGTTTGCGTGGATTAAAATGCGAAAAAAATGCAATAAAAGTCAGAATCAAAGGAGTCGATACACCTGAGATTAAAGGAAAATGTCGCAATGAAACATTACTTGCAAGACAGGCAAAACAATTTACAGTGGCTTTTGTGAGAAATGCAGATGAAATTATAATGAGCTACGATGAACACGATATGTATGACCGTTATGGTCGTTTATTGGCTTACTTATCTGTCGGTGGAAAAGACCTTTCAAGCAGTTTAATTAACAACAATCTTGGGCGTCATTACCAAGGTGGAAAAAGACGCAGTTGGTGTTGATTTTGATTGCTAAAAAACATTGAGTAAACTCAATTCTTGAGTCAGCGCATAACGAAGGATGAAGTAAGCTAGCAGTCCAGCCGGACCAAATAACAGGGTGAGAATCAGACAAGGGATAAGCATCCAATGGATAATGTTGTGGACTGCTGCATCATTAAGAATATACAAGCCTATCATCAAATCAAATGCCAAATAATGAATCCATCCAGCTAAAACAGCTCGTGGCGATTGAAACAATCCCATGACACCTTTTAATGACCAAAAGCTGCCTCGGATTTTTTGAGCGGGATCATCGTGTCTTTTCCCAAAAAACACCAGATAACTATAAATAAAACAGAGCAAAATCGCAATAAACCCAATCACTAATTCTCGCCCTAGTTGCCAACTTGGAAAGCCAATCAGTATGACCCAACCCATTAATGCCAGATAGCTTGAAACTTTAAAGAAATGATTAAATGTTTTCATAATATTTAGTTTGAATGCCACAGTAATTATTTGTTTTACCATCCTAAACTTGCTACATCACAATGTCAAAATATTATATATAATCAAGGCTGCTGTCCAATATTTAAGCAAGAATCATCAATACCAAGCCAATTAATTTAAATAAATATATTTGACAAATTTAATTATTTGCGCATAATGACCAGCAG
>JBGCFT010000211.1:0-5911 GCA_045107085.1 Marinicellaceae bacterium
GGGGTCTCCCATGTGAGAGTAGGACATCGTCAGAATTTAAATACTAAACCCAGTACATAGTGCTGGGTTTTTTTTTGAGTAAAATTTATGTACTTTAATATTAGAATTGAACCTTTTGTGAAGATCTTTTTTTATTCTTAAGTAAAATATACTTTTTATCTAGACTTGTATTATGATAATAATTAAACCAATTTTGTTTATAATTTTATTATATCCATTAATGATCCTTGTATATTGGGGATTTTATGATCAAATAAAATTAACGGCAGATCCGATTGATTTCATACTCCATTATACCGGTTTGTGGTCTTTAAGATTTTTATTGTTAACTCTTGCAATGACTCCTTTAAGAGATTTAACCCATCAGATTATTTTTATAAAAACACGAAGAATGATTGGTTTATTTGCATTTTTTTATGTGTCTTTGCATTTTTTAGTCTACACATGGTTAGATTTAGAATTAAATATTTCTCATTTATGGGAAGATATTGTTGAGAGACCATACATTACAGTTGGTTTTTTATCTTGGTTAATATTAGTGCCATTAGCAGTCACATCAAACAAATATATGATAAAAAAGTTAGGCCGAAAATGGAAAAAATTACATCAGTGGGTATACCTTGTAATTTTGTTATCATGCTTACATTTTCTCTGGTTAGTAAAGAATGATCTTTTAGAACCGTTGATATATTCAGCAATTGCAATACTGCTCTTAATTTATAGATTTATAAAGTACAAAATGAGATGACAATTTTAAGCCGATCTACCAGAAGAAAACAAGCCAAATTATTATTAAGAATGGGAAGAGCCATTTCTGAAGCTGGAGCACCTGCTCATCGATTAGAAAATTCTATGCAAGTATTACTTGATAAATTTAAAATGCAAGGAAATTTCTTTTCTATGCCAACTGCTTTATTTGCAACATTAGGCGATGAAGATATTCAACGGACCTATATGATAAGAACACAACCAAATGACGTAGATTTAACTAAAATTAGTAGTTTAAGTGATGTTATTACAAGATTAGAGGAAGATGAAATAGACATAAATGATGCTTATGAAGAAATAAAAATAATTGTTGAAGAAAAACCCAGATATAAAACTTGGCATACTATTTTTTCAATTGGCTTGGCCTCTGCAAGTTTAGCTGGTTTATTTCAAGGCAGTTGGGTTGATGTCGTGACTTCTTTGTTTATGGGTTGGATAACTGCCCTGATTATAACTCTGAGTGCAAAACATGACCACTTGTCATTATTGTTTGCTCCGATAGCTGCAACAGTAGTTGGTTTTACTGCTATGTCTATTAGTTATTATACTGAAAGTATTGACCATTTTATAGTTTCACTTTCAGGACTCATTATTTTAGTACCTGGGCTAGGTATAACTACTGCTATTCGTGAATTATCAACAGGTCATTTAGTCTCTGGTAGTGCTAGAATGGCAGGTGCAGTCACAACATTTTTATTACTGTCGTTTGGATTAGCACTTGGTTTTATGATTGCAATAGGAATTTTTGGAGAAATTGAAATACACAAATTACAGTCTGTACCTCAGTGGTTTGTTTATTTATCAATATTTACAATTAGTTCTGCTTTTACCGTATTGTTTAATGCTAAACCTATAGATTTTATATGGATATTATTGACTGCATTTATAGCCATTATGGGTTCGAAACTCGCTGGATTTTGGTTACAATCTCCTTTTTCATCTTTTGCTGCTGTTCTGGCTGTATCCATTGTAGGGAACATCTTTGCACTTATTACCAAAAAACCTTCATCAATTATGCACATACCTGGAGTCATGCTTTTGGTACCAGGAAGTATAGGATTTAAATCTTTGGAAGCTATGTTACATAATCAAACATTAGATGGCATTCAAACAGCTTTTTCTGCTTTACTTGTGGCTGTAGCACTAGCTGTAGGGTTGATAGCTGGCAATTTATTCGTACCACCAAGAAAGGCTTTATAAAACCTGTATACAATTAATTAAAGTAGCCTATATTTTCACTGTCGTCTAACAAATCATGGTTTTTAACTTATAACAATAAATATTGTTGTACATTCCTTCTCGAAAAATTAAAATTCATAAATAATTAGCTTAAAATAATAACTATGTATACAACTTCTGAAATTAGAAATAAATTTATTGAATATTTTAATTCAAAACAACACACCTCTGTTGATAGCAGTTCATTAGTACCAATTAATGATCCAACATTGTTATTTGTTAATGCAGGTATGGTGCAATTTAAAGATATATTTTTAGGAGCCGAAAAAAGAAAATATACCCGAGCTGTTACATCTCAAAAATGTGTTAGGGCTGGTGGTAAACATAATGATTTGGATCAAGTTGGTTATACTGCAAGGCACCATACATTTTTTGAAATGCTAGGAAACTTTAGTTTTGGAGATTATTTTAAAAAAGATGCCATAAAATTTGCTTGGGAATTTCTAACTAAAGAACTAGATGTACCAGTTGAGAAGCTACTGGTAACAGTCTTTGAAGAAGATGATGAAGCTGAAAAAATATGGTTAGAAGTCATTGGCTTGCCAGCAGATAAGGTCCTTAGAATTGGAGCTAAAGATAATTTTTGGCAGATGGGTGATACTGGTCCTTGTGGCCCTTGTACTGAAATATTTTACGATCATGGAGAACACATTCCAGGTGATAAACCAGGAACACCTGATGAAGATGGTGACAGATTTATAGAAATCTGGAATCTTGTCTTTATGCAGTATGATAAACAAGAAGACGGTCAATTAATTGATTTGCCAAAACCCTGTGTTGATACTGGTATGGGATTAGAAAGAATTGCTTCCATACTTCAAGGGAAACACAATAATTATGATATAGATTTATTTCAACATATAATAAATTACATTATTCCATTACTCGATGTTAATGACAAATCAGATCCTTCATTAAAAGTTATAGCTGATCATATAAGAACCTGCTCATTTTTAATTTGTGATGGCATTTTACCCAGTAACGAAGGAAGAGGTTATGTTCTAAGGCGCATTATTAGAAGAGCCATTCGTCATGGGTATAAACTGGGCGCAACGGAAGTGTTTTTTCACAAAATATTTATTCCATTATGCGAAGTGATGTCTGCAGCTTATCCTGAATTACTTAAAAATAAAGAACTGATTCAAGCCACTTTAAAAAAAGAGGAAATAAGATTTTCAGAAACACTTGATACGGGTATGGCTATTTTAAATAAAGCCATTAATCAATTAACTGAAAAAGTTATACCAGGAAAAGTCGCATTTAAGCTTTATGATACTTATGGTTTTCCTTTTGATTTAACACAAGATATTGCAAGAGAACAAAATTTATCAATAGATATTGATGGATTTAATGATTGTATGAGTCAACAAATTCAAAGATCCAAGTCATCAGGAAGTTTTTCAACCAATAATAATTTATCTGCAGAAGTAATAGCGAGCATTAAACCTACTGAATTTATTGGTTACGAATATCTCTCTAATAAAGCCCAAGTTGTTGCATTGTTAAGAGATAATAAACCAGTTAAACAATTATCAAACGGTGACAATGGAGCCATTATTTTTGACAAAACACCATTCTATGCTGAATCAGGAGGTCAAGTAGGAGATATAGGTAAACTACATTCTGAAACAGCCGGGGCAAATGTATATGACACACAAAAAGTTGCTGGCAATTTCCACCTACATTTAGTAAAAGATGTGAATGGAACAATTTGTATTGGTGATAAATTAGATACGCTAGTTCAATCCGAAACAAGAAATAATATTGTTTTAAATCATACAGCTACACACTTGCTGCACAAAGTTTTACAAGATCAATTAGGATCTCATGTTCAACAAAAAGGCTCTATCGTATCAAATGAAAAATTAAGATTTGATTTTTCTCATTCTGATGCCATTGATACCAAACAATTGCAACAAATTGAATCAGAAGTTAATTTACATATACGGGCCAATTATCAAGCAGAAACCAAAATCATGAGCTTTGACAAAGCTATTGAAACGGGAGCCATGGCTTTATTTGGTGAAAAATATGGAGATGATGTAAGGGTTCTTGATCTTGGTGGTTATTCGATCGAATTATGTGGTGGAACACATGTTAATTCTACAGGGGAAATAGGCCTGTTTAAAATATTCAGTGAATCATCAATTGCGGCAGGAATTAGAAGAATTGAAGCGGTTACGGGTGAATCTGCAATCAATTATGTGCAAAACAATCAATCAAAATTAGATCAAATCATATACCAGTCTCATTCAAGTCTTGATACAGTCAATAATAAAGTAAAAGATATAATTACAAAAAATAAAAAACTTGAAAAACAACTTCAAACTTTGGAACAAAAAATAGCAGGAAATAAAGCAGAAGATTTGTGGAGCAATATTCAAGTTCATAATGGTATTAATTTTTTATTTGAAGTGCTACAAAACATAAAAATAGATAATATGCGCTCAATAGTGGATAAATTTCGTGATAAATTTGAAACAGGTATACTTGTCTTGGCAAATCATACTGAAAAAGATAAAGTTCAATTGATTAGCTCTGTCAGTAAAAATCTTATCAAAGAGGTTAAAGCTGGAGATATAGTCCGCAAAATAGCAGGTGAAATTTCAGGAAAAGGTGGCGGCAGGCCAGACTTTGCTCAAGGAGGTGGGGAAAGTAGTTTAGACAACTTAAACAAAGTTCTTAACAATTATCAAAATGAATTAAAAAACTTAATAAAAAAATCATAAAATACTTCAAATTTATAGCAAAATGTAGTCTAATGCCGAGTCTGGTTTTTAAGGATAAAATTCAGATAAAATAATTATAAAAGTACCCCGATAGGAAATATTTAGGATAAACAGGAGATTTTTAAATGTTAATATTAACACGCCGAGTTGGTGAAACACTAATGATTGGTGATGATGTCACAGTAACTGTACTGGGAGTCAAAGGCAATCAAGTTAGAATAGGCATTAATGCACCAAAAGAAATAGCAGTTCATAGAGAAGAAATTTATGAACGTATAAAAAATGAACAAAACCCTGAAGAATCTAGTTCAGAAGATGACAATATAGGTAATCAATAACTCCTTTCGTTCATCATGAAAGTAAGTCTATTCGTTAGACGAACGATTGACTAAATTATATATTTGTAACTGTTTATATAGATATTATCTGGCCCGAAGGGTTTAGGACAGGAAGTCCGAAATTAGGCGCAGCGCCTAGTATGCATTATATACAAAAGCTGACTTTTGAAGATTAAAGAAATATGGAGAAGTGGCCGAGTGGCTGAAGGCGCTCCCCTGCTAAGGGAGTATGGGTTAATAGCTCATCGAGGGTTCGAATCCCTCTTTCTCCGCCAATTTTTGAAACATGAGTTTAATTAATTTTAAATTAGTTTCAAAAGGCGAAATTAGATGTTGACATTATGTATTTATATCAGCATAATTCGCCACCTTGCATTGAGCGCCCGTAGCTCAGCTGGATAGAGTACCTGGCTACGAACCAGGTGGTCGGAGGTTCGAATCCTTCCGGGCGTGCCAATTGCAAATTTGGATTAATCCAAGATGTTTGAAATTTATTAATACGATAGCAAAAAAAACAAAAATCTTATAAAGATCTGATGTTTTTCTTGTTAAGTTATTCAAAACTTAGGCTTTTTGTATAATTTAAGTCATTATGATTGACGTGATGGGATATTATCAATAAAATCCCACGCCTTAATTTGATATGACATATTGAGTTAATAAGATCTTTTATTAGTGTGAATGAACTAAATTATGAATCGGGGTATAGCGCAGCCTGGTAGCGCAACTGCTTTGGGAGCAGTGGGTCGGGAGTTCGAATCTCTCTACCCCGACCAAATTTAGAAACAAATTATTAATGTATGCGTCCGTAGCTCAACTGGATAGAGCATCGCCCTT
>JBGCFT010000212.1:0-4282 GCA_045107085.1 Marinicellaceae bacterium
GGATTGAGAAAAAGATTTAAAAATGTGTCAATCAAGGCACGAAATGCAGCCTAATAACTAGTTATTAGCAAATTTTGAAACGCAGAGTGATGCTTTTTTAAACTTTTTATCTTCTTTCACTAATCGAGCAAAGGTCTCTTAAAATACAAGAACCCAGTCAATAAAGTTTATTAACTGGGTACTGTCTCCCCATTTTTAGCATGAAATAAGTATAGATAGCATGTAAAGTCTATCTCAAAAAGGCGTATAAAAATGTTTCTATCTTTATACAAATATTTCACTTATATTAAAAAGCGAAAAAAGAATCAAAAACCCTCAAAATAAATAAATTATTTTTATATTTATATGTAGAGTTTAATAAATAAATTGATTTTAATGCGACAAGTGTAGTAAGGTGGCGACACTATTTACAAATCTATTCTTATGAAATTAGAAAATAAAAAGCCATCGCCTACTGAACTGGTTATCCTCAAGTCTTTGTGGCAACAGTCGCCCATGAGTGCGAAAGAGGTTCATGATAAAGTATCAACAAAACTCAATTGGTCTTATTCATCAACGAGAAAAACACTCGATCGCATGCGCGATAAAAAATACTTACGAGTTGAAAATGCTCATGGAATTAAAGTGTTTTTCCCAATAGTAGAGAAGATTGAAATATTGGCTAATTTTGTTTCTGATTTAAGCCGAAGAATATTGGAAGTAGACAGCCCTTTACCTATATCTCTATTTAGTGACAGTAAATTACTTGACGAAAATGAATTGGATAAATTAGAAGCGTACATCAATTCAGAGTTTAAAGATCATGAATAGCTTATTAAATTTCACATCTGAATTTTCAGTCATGAGCCTATATTCTTTAATCTTAGGCTTACTTTTATTCTGTGTAACACAAATTTTTAGGTCAAAGTCATTTATTAAAATATGGAGAGACTTTTGGCTTGTTTTAATTATTTTATGTGTTTTTCCTTTGCTATTGAGCTTTACCCCAAATTTTTATCAAGATTTGAGCTTTTTTGATGTCAATCAATTACAATTTTCAGGTGGCGAAACACATACAATAAATACAATCAAAGAAGTTGTTTTATCTGATAATGAATCAAAAGAATTCAGTGTATTATCTGTGGTGTTCATCTTGTGGACATTTGTCTATATTTTCGGACTAGCCTATGCCTTAAAATGTTTTTATCAAAAGTTAAGATTAATCAAAACCATCATTGAAAATTCAGACAGTACTAATGATAAAAATGAATTGATTAGCCCCAGACAATTTCAACAATTCAAAAAAATTCAGAATTCAAAGAATTTACAGGTCTATTTATCTCCTCTAAATATATCCCCTTTTGTTTATCAAGGCCGCAAACAATACTTGGTTTTACCTCATGGTTTATTTAAGAAGGATAACTTATCTCAAGATCAAATAAATTTAATCATTGAACATGAGTTAAACCACATTAAAAACAAAGATCAACTGGTTGTATTGATTAGTCACATAATGACATGTGTCCTTTGGTTTAATCCATTTGTGAAGTCTTTTCAGCAAAGCATGGGTTGGGCGATAGAGGCGCATTGTGATTCTGAGGTACTGAGACAAAAACCCCATTTGCGGAAGATCTATGCACAAACAATGCTAAAGATCCTCCGCCAATCTGCAACTACGACGTCGAATCATATGGTTGCAGCCTTCTCAACGAAAACACATAGGAGTCTAACTATGAGAATTAATAATATAATGAAACCTTTACATCCTGAAGTCAAGTTTAATCATAAAAAGAAAAAATTGTGGTTGTCAGCAGCCATTATGAGTTGTGCCATGTTTATAACACAACCACAATCTTTTGCAGCTTCAGAGAAAAATAAAGTACCTATGCTCAACCCAGTGATAGAAGCGAAAGTGACTTCACTTTATGGTGCCAATAATAAATTTCATCAATTTCACAAAGGCATCGATTTGGGAGCGAAGATTGATACACCAATAGTCGCCGCAAGTAATGGTGTGGTGAGGGTTTCTACAGATTTATTGGAAAATAGAAAAAATTATGGCACTTTAATCATTATTGATCATGATGATGGTTTTCATAGTGTATATGCCCATTTGAATAGTCGAAATGTTGCAGTTGGCGAGAAAGTCATTGCGGGTCAACTCATTGGACACGTGGGTGAAACAGGCAAAGCCACTGGTCCACATTTACATTTAGAGTTATTAAAAGATAATAAACACGTGAACCCTAGTGATTACATTCAGTTTTAAGTACCACAAAAAGTTTTATAGGGGCCAAACTCTTTAGGAGCTGGCTTGGTATATTTTTCAAGACCAGTTCTTTCAACATAAGGGCTGGTCAATACCGATAATAATTTTTCAAATGGTTTAAGATCACTGTCTTGTTCGGCCGCTTGTAAAGCTTCTTCGACCAAATGGTTTCGCGGAATATAAATAGGATTAAATGCATTCATTGATTCAATTGTTGATTCTATTGGTTTATCTTCAGCTAACAAACGATTAATCCAGTTTTTGTACCATTTTTTAAATTTATCTGAATGATCAAATAAATCATGTATTTTTTGTTCATCGCCATCTATTGCTTGGCTAAGGCTTCTAAAAAACTGGGTATAATCGATGTTTTGGTCTTTAAAAGCCTCAATTAATTCATTGGCTAATTCAAAATCCCCAGATTCAATGTGCGACAAACCTAACTTATTGTTCATTCCTTGTAACCAATATTTTTGGTAAATCGGTGTGAATTCTTGAATTTCTTCAGTGGCTATTGCAATGGCTTTTTCACTGTCTTCATCCAATAAATGTAACAAACATTCGGCAAATCTGGCCGTATTCCATTGCGCCATGTAGGGCTGATTGCTGTATGCATAACGCCCTTGTCTATCAATTGAACTGAAAGATGCATTGGCGTCATAGTTATCAATAAATGCACAGGGTCCAAAATCAATGGTTTCTCCAGATACAACCATATTATCGGTATTCATCACACCATGAACAAAACCAACTAACATCCATTGCGAAATTAACTGAGCCTGTCTATTTTGAATCGATCTTAATAATTCTAAATAAGGATTGTCAGCATTTTTTAATTCAGGAAAATGCCGATTTATGGTGTAATCGGCCAATAGTTTAACTTTATCTTGTTCACCTTTGGCTGCAAAAAATTGAAACGTACCCACTCTGATGTGGCTACTAGCAACCCGCACAACAACAGCGCCAGGCAGCAATCTGTCTCGCATGACTTGTTCACCAGTCAAAGTCGCCGCTAAACCACGTGTAGCAGGAATTCCCAATGCATGCATGGCCTCACCCAATAAATACTCGCGTAAAACTGGACCAACAGCTGCTTTGCCATCACCGCCACGAGAATAAGGAGTTTGTCCTGAGCCTTTTAAATGAATGTCTTTTCGCAAGCCATTTTCATCAATGATTTCTGCTAACATAATGGCTCTACCATCACCTAATTGCGGGCTAAATCCACCGAATTGATGGCCTGCATAAACTTGTGCAAATGGATTGGATCCTTGTGCTTTAATACTGCCTGTTAACAAATGAGCCAATTCTTCTTGGCTTAGGTCTTTATAATTAAGTCCAATTTCTTTGGCCAAAGGTTGATTAAATGCCATGATTTTGGGATCGCTTAATTTATCACCCTTGCTGGGAGTATAAAATCCTTTTAATTGTTCTGAAAAACTGGCATCGAAATTTAAACCTGTGTTGATTATATTTTTAGTCATTTACAGTAAGTAAGGGCATTTATAAAAAAGTAAATATAACACACATTTGGTAGTTTTGTTTTCAACTATTTTTTTAGAGAGGATTTAATCATTAATGACAGTAAAACTAAAAAAAGATCGTACTGGTCTCTAATAGCAATCAATTAAATCACATGAAATCAATTATTCTTATATTATTGCCAGAGAAATTAAAAGTTTATCTCAAGCCGATGAAACTTTTCAAGTAGTGGTCGCTGACCCACAGTTTATAGATCGTGAAAATAATGACTATCATATCAAGGCGTCTACATCACCCGCTGTTGATTTTTGTGACAACTCTATGGCTCCTGCCTTATATAAGGACATGGATAATGAACAACGTGGTTGGGATGATCCTAGTGTAAGTGACATAGTCGGACCTTTTGATATTGGTTATGATGAAACCTATGAAAATGATATCATCTTTCAACAGGATTTTGATTCTGTCCAATAAGAGTGTATTAAGATAGTGACTTAAAGCACTGTTTATTAATTCTGTGTTCTCTATACTGAAATGAATCCTAACTTGAGT
>JBGCFT010000213.1:0-20783 GCA_045107085.1 Marinicellaceae bacterium
TGCAAAGATGCAACAATTAGATGTGTATCAAGCACAACGCCGAGGTGGAAAAGGTAAGGTCGCTACCAAGATGAAAGATGAAGACTTCATAGAGCGATTATGGGTTACCAATACTCATGACACATTGTTGTGTTTCTCAGACAAGGGTAAGTTATATTGGTTGAAAGTTTATGAATTACCTATGGCATCAAGAACAGCCAGAGGAAAACCTTTGGTAAATTTATTACCATTAGATAAAGACGAGAGAATTACGGCCATATTGCCAGTGCGTGATTACGAAGAAGATAAGTTTATATTCTTCTCAACAGCCATGGGTGTTGTTAAAAAATCACCTTTGACTAACTTTAAAAATGTTCGGGCCAATGGTGTCATTGGATTAAGTTTATTAGAAGGTGATCATCTCATTAATGTTGAAATTACAGATGGTACTAAAGAGATTCTATTATTTACTACCGGCGGAAAATGCGTTCGATTTGATGAATCAGGCATACGTTCAATGGGCAGAACAGCTCGAGGTGTGCGTGGCATAAGATTGAAAGATGATCAAAAAGTAGTCTCTATGTTTGTTGCTGATGAAGGCAATGTTCTGGTGTGTACTGAAAATGGTTATGGTAAGCAAACAAAACTGGATGAATTTAGAATTATCAACCGTGGAGGGCAAGGGGTTATTGCTATTCAATGTTCTGAGCGCAATGGTAATGTTGTAGGAGCTTGCCAGGTTTCAGAAAAAGATGAAATCATGTTAATCAGTGATGGTGGTACTTTGGTGCGAACTAAAGCGGATGGTATTTCAACTGTTGGTAGAAATACCCAAGGTGTTACACTTATTAGATTATCCAAGAAAGAGAAACTTGTCAGTTTAGCTAAAATTGCATACATGGAAGGCGATGACGATGATGAAGAGACAGGTTCTGGTGAGGAAGAATAAAACCAGTGTTTCTTTGAAATAATGAGTGTTAAAAAGGCGGATTAAATCCGCCTTTTTAATACTTGATCTATTTAACAAATACATAAACAGATAAAAAGAGAATCAAATGCCACAACTAAATAATACTTACATTTGTGATGGAATAAGAACACCTATTGGTCGATTTGGGGGCTCAATGGCCACAATAAGGCCAGATGATATGTTGGCACATGTTATCAAAGAATTAATCACAAGGAATCCAAATCTTGAGGCAAATTGTATAGAAGATGTCATTATTGGTTGTGCTAATCAAGCAGGAGAGGACAACCGCAACGTGGCCCGTATGTCAGCATTAATTGCTGGACTACCTGTCAGTGTTCCAGGAGTTACTATAAATCGATTGTGTGCTTCGGGTTTAGATGCTGTGGCCATGGCCAGCCGCAATATTGCCACAGGTGAAGCTGATTTAATTATAGCAGGTGGCGTGGAATCAATGTCACGTGCTCCATTTGTCATGCCAAAAGCGCAATCAGCCTATTCACGCCAAGCAGAAATTTTTGATACAACCATTGGGTGGCGTTTTGTTAATAAGCAACTAAAAGCCCAATATGGCACAGATTCAATGCCAGAAACAGCAGAAAATGTGGCAGAAAAATTCAATATCAATCGACAAGACCAAGATTTATTTGCCTTTGGTAGCCAGAATAAAACAGCATCAGCACAAGCAATAGGAATATTCGCAGAAGAAATTGTATCGGTAGAGATTCCTCAGCGAAAAGCTGAATCAATAGTCTTTGATACAGACGAACACCCCAGATTAACGCCATTAGAAAAATTAGCAAAATTAGGTACACCATTTAAATCTGAAGGTGGAACAGTCACGGCAGCCAATGCTTCAGGTGTCAATGATGGGGCTTGTGCCTTATTAATTGCTTCAGATAAAGCAATCAAAGAAAATAGTTTAGAGCCAATAGCACGAATAGTGGGAACAGTGGCAATTGGTGTAGAACCCAAAATCATGGGCATTGGCCCAGCTCCTGCAACTCAAAAATTATTAAAGAAATACAACTTAACTTTAAATGACATAGACGTTATTGAATTAAACGAAGCTTTCGCATCACAGTCATTAGCAGTATTACGAGAACTGGGTTTAGCAGACGATGATAAACGGGTTAATCCAAATGGTGGAGCCATAGCATTAGGTCATCCATTAGGCATGAGTGGGGCCAGATTAGTATTAACAGCTGCCAAACAACTGCAAAGAACCGGTGGAAAATACGCTGTTTGCACATTATGTATAGGTGTCGGGCAGGGCATGGCGATGTTGATTAAGAATGTTAGGTAATTAAGAAGTAACGCAAAGTGCGCAAAGAAGGCGTAAAGTAACGCAAAGAAAACATGAAAATTATAAAAAGTGGTTTTCAGTTTGAAGATGCAAATATATAAAACAAAAATAGGAAGTATAGTTTTATTAACTGTATTGATATCCGGTTGTATTCCAGTAATACCTTACAAGAAACAAATAATTCCGAGTATAAAGGTATAATTACATATGCTAATATTCAAGTAAAGGATGTTAAAATAATTTTCTTTAAAACTAATCATGATAAGAATAAAAATAAAGTCACAGCTGAGACTTTTCGGCAAATTTTCGTTTAAAGGTGATAAAAATGTTTATTTTTACATTTCAGGAGATCATCTAACATCATGGTCTATGGAAATAATGTATAAAGACAAGATATATCTAGGTTGGCAAAATTACAAAATTGGATATGTAGAAAAGTCAAAAGAACTAATCTGTGAATTAACAGATAAAATAGATAAAAAAAATTACAGTAAAGGTATCTGTAAATTAATGTAGTAAAATATTGAAATTATTAAAATATAGATTTAATGAATCTATAAAAACATTGGTAAGCATCAAGTCATTAAATTATAATATTGATTAAATTAAAAATTCACAAAATTTTGAACCTATAAAACGTATCATAATCATTTTAACTTAACAACATGGGGACGCTATGTATTCACAAGGTCTAAGAGATTCAAAAGCTGGAGATGATTCGCAAGAATTACTCGATGCTTTTCAAGTAAGAATTGATAACGAAGAAAAGATAGAACCACGCGATTGGATGCCTCAAGCTTATCGTAAAACTTTAATCCGTCAAATTTCTCAACATGCCCATTCAGAAATTGTGGGTCAATTGCCGGAAGCCAATTGGGTGACTCGTGCGCCTACGCTGAAAAGAAAGTTGATTTTGCTAGCGAAAATTCAAGACGAAGCCGGACATGGATTGTACCTTTATTCAGCGGCTGAAACTTTGGGTGAATCTTACCAAAAAATGAACGACGATTTATTATCTGGTAAAGCAAAATATTCCAGTATTTTTAATTACCCAACACTTAATTGGGCTGATGCTGGAGCAGTCGGTTGGTTAGTGGATGGGGCAGCCATTATGAATCAAGTAGCCTTGTGTCGAACATCTTATGGTCCCTATTCTCGGGCAATGGTTCGAGTGTGTAAAGAGGAGAGTTTTCACCAAAGACAAGGTTATGACATTATGATCAAAATGGCGCAAGGCACTCCTGAACAAAAAGCCATGGCTCAAGATGCTTTAAATCGTACATGGTGGCCTTCATTAATGATGTTTGGGCCCAGTGATAAACAATCAACGCATTCTGATCAATCGATGAAATGGAAAATAAAAAGATTCAGTAATGATGATTTAAGGCAGAAATTTATTGATGCAACCGTTCCTCAAGCTGAATATTTAGGTTTAACTATACCAGATAAGAACTTGAAATATAATGAAAAAAAAGGTCATTATGATTTCAGTGAAATCAAATGGGATGAACTATTTGATGTGATTAAAGGCAATGGTCCTTGCAATCAACAACGCATGGATGCCAGAAACAAAGCGCACAATGATGGCGCTTGGGTAAGAGAAGCAGCAGCTGCTTATGCAGAAAAACAAAGCGAAAAAAACAGGAAAGCCTCATGAAATTATTTGAAGTTTTTATTAGAGCAAAAGCAGGTTTGAATCATAAACATGTGGGTTCCGTGCATGCCACAGATGCGCAGATGGCAATGCAAAATGCACGTGATTTATATACAAGAAGAGAAGAAGGTGAAAGTATTTGGGTAGTCGATTCAAATGAAATCGTTTCATCAAACCCAACGGATAAAGACGCTTATTTTGAACCAGCTGAAGATAAAATATACCGTCATCCCAGTTTTTATCCTTTTGACAAAGAGGTTAAAAATATCTGATGTATAATTATGTATTAAATCTAGCCGATAACACCTTGGTTTTGGGCCAAAGACTATCTGAATGGTGCGGCGTTGGACCCTTTTTAGAAGAAGATTTGGCCTTAACCAATACCAGTTTGGATATTATTGGACAAGCCAAAATGCTTTTAGAATTGGTTGTTGAATTAAAAGAGACTGATGAGAGTGCTGATGACTTAGCCTTTATGAGAGATCAGCATGAATTTACAAATGTGATTTTAGTAGAGCAACCCAACGGTGATTATTCTCAAACCATGTTAAGACAATATTTTATGGATGTGTATCACTTACATCTGTACAACGCTTTATCAAATAGCACAAATAAAAGATTAGCAGCCATTGCAGCCAAATCACTCAAAGAAGTGACATATCATGTAGAAAGAAGTGATTTATGGCTCAGACGCATGGCACATGGGACAGAAGAAAGTTTTCATCGCTTACAAGCCTCGCTTGATACGTTATGGCATTATCACCATGAGCTTTTTGAAGAAAATGAGGAATTAACCGATTTAGTCAATCAAGGGATAGCTGCAGACCCTAAAATACTGAGACAAAAATGGTTAAATGACGTTAATTTATTGATTGGTTCAACAGCATTAGAAATTCCAAAGGTTGGTTGGAAAGCCACTGGTGGTAGAAAAGGGCACCACAGCGAATATTTAGGAAAAATGTTGTGTGAAATGCAATTTTTACAAAGGGCTTATCCAAATAGCGAATGGTAGAAAGTGGCTAAAAGAAAAGGATATTTAATATGGTTAATTACATTTACTCTTGCTGTGATCACTATAAACATTAAGCAAATTTTTTACTTTGGGCTATTACTTTACATGATTAGCATATTATTAATATTTAAATTTAATAAAATAGTAATCAATAAAAAATTAACTATTAACCCTATTAAACTTTTTGTTATTATTTTTGTGATTTTTTCTCCTAAACTAATTTTATATTTATCAAGGTATGTAATTGAGTTATTTGGAATTGGACATTTCGATTTAACCCTGTTTTGGATGGTAAGTTGGTCTAGTCTATCTTCGATTTTCTTATTAATTGTTTGGGAAAACACAACTGGCTATGAGAAAGAAATTAAATGCCATAAAATTAGTACTTAAAATATGGAAGATAGTATAAAACAATTATTAGCACAAGTTACTGATCCCGAGATACCTGTTTTGTCATTGGAAGATTTAGGTGTGATTAGAAATATTGAAATGACTCAAGAAGAAGTGATTGTCACCATTACTCCAACTTATTCAGGTTGTCCTGCGATGGAAGTCATGGAGCAAGATATAGTCGATGTACTTACAAAAGAAGGTCGTAAAGTTGGCTTGCCTACCAAAATTAAAGTAATAACTCAATTGTCACCCGCATGGACGACAGATTGGATTACAGATAAAGGCAAAAAAGCCTTATTTGATTATGGCATCATGCCACCGAGTAATAAAGGCGAAATAATTTGCCCACAATGTAAAAGTAAAGACGTGGAACTGATTAGTCAATTTAGCTCTACAGCATGTAAAGCACTCTACAGATGCAAAGACTGTTTAGAGCCTTTTGATTATTTCAAATGCCATTAAAAGGAAATCATTGTTAGAATAATTTAAATAGAGAAAAAAATGTACGAATTTCATCAAGTTATAATTAAAAATATTCAGCAAGAAACCAGTGATGCCATCGTTTTGACATTAGAAATTCCTGCACAATTAAAGTCATCTTTTAAATGGAAAGCAGGTCAGCACCTTACCTTTAGGAAAGAAATACAAGGAAAAGAAATCAGAAGAAGTTATTCGATATTCAATCCGACTGCTGATGAGGATTTAAAAGTTTTGATAAAAAAAGTTGAAGGTGGTCAATTTTCTGACCCAGCCCAAACGGAATTTACCGAAGGCCAAACGATTGAAGTAATGACTCCAACAGGAGTGTTCTTAATTGAACCACAGGATGATGAAACCTATGCATTGTTTGCTGCAGGAAGCGGCATAACTCCTGTATTAGGTATGGTTTATGAAATTTTAAATAATTCAAATAGTCATGTGAATTTGTATTATGGCAATTCTACAGGTGAAAGCACATTGCTGAAAACTGAACTCTCAGACCTCAAAGATCGGTACTCCAGTCGATTATCAATCAGTTATTTTTTGAGTCAAGAGCCAGTGGATGTTGAATTGTATTCAGGAAGGATTGATGCCAACAAAGCCCAGAAGATATTCGATTATCAATTAAAAAAACTCAATATAGCCGGCTATTTCCTTTGTGGTCCTGGTGGAATGATAGATGAAGTTAAATCTATGCTGCTTGATAACGGGATTGATAAAGAATTAATTCATACAGAACAATTTCTGTCTGAAGGTCAGGTTATCAATAATAAACAGAAAAAATCAAAATTAGACAGTGGTGTGAATGTTAAAATAGATGGAGTCACATCACATTTTGAAATCAAACAAGGACAAGAAAAAACTTTACTGGATGCAGCACTAGAATCTGATATAAAAATTCCTTATTCCTGCAAAGCAGGTGTTTGTGCGACTTGTCGTTGCCAATTGGTTAAAGGGGAAGTTGAGATGCTGAATAACTATTCTTTAGAAGATTGGGAATTAGAAAAGGGTTATATTTTAACTTGCCAGTCCATTCCAAAAACAAAGAAAATCAGTATAGATTTCGATTCTTGAAATCATAAAAATTATAGATATGAAATACAAATAAAATTTATTAATCAGCAAAGGAGTTAATTCTTGCATGATTAATATCGAGCTATTTTAACTAAATCAACAATTTTCAGAGTGTTTTCAGGATTTTCAACATTCAAAATGGTCTAATATTAAGTATTCAGTATTAGTTTAAATCTATGAAAAATATCAAAAAAAGATTAAAGGTTTTCGTTCTCACATTAACAGCTTTTGTCATTACTCCATCTGTAAATGCGGTGGTCACTGTTGGAAATATTAATGATGGTTGTGACTATGATAATTTACTCGATGCTTATTTGGACAATGATCCTGTTGTTCATGTGACAACTCAATTAAATCACTTTGATTCATTTGTTATTGCTAAAACTAAATATTTTATCGGAGGTTTTGAAACCTGTGAAAATGCAAAAAATAATGAGCCTGGAAATAACAAATCTGTTTGGCGTAAATCAGGCAATGAAACAGTAGTTAAAATTAATGCTAATCAAGTTACAAAATCTATCATTTCATTTTCAAATTTTGAGATTTATGGTGGAGAAGACGTGACCTTTGCTGGAACTGGAGGTATCAGTATCCAAGGAAACTCATCAGTTAGTATTAACAATTCTAGTATTTATAATAATTCAGGAGATTTAGGTGGAGGCATTCAGGTTTTTGGTTCTGATGTAGAATTAGAAATAAATCAATCAGAAATTAGAAATAATATAGCGATGAGTGCTGGAGGTGGTATTTATTGTGAATCTGGTGCAACAGTCATTATTCAAAATGAATCAGCCATAAAAAACAATATTTCACATGATAATGGTGGTGGTGTATATGCCATATCAAACTGTGATATTACCTTAGCATCTGGAGACTCATTATCTCCATTAATGACTTCCCAAGGTATTTTAGGCAATATCGCAACCAACTACGGAGGAGGGATATATGCCGCATCTGAATCTAGAATTACATTAGATGGTGGCCTAGATCATCCTGCGTCTGTCACAAATAATCGCGTCTCTGTCTCTAGAATACCGTTTACTGGAGGTGGAATTTATGCCAGTGATTTTGGTACATTTGTCAGTGCTACAAATGCCAGAATAGACTCTAATTTTACACCAAGATTTGGAGCAGGTTTAGCGATTGATAATCAAGCCGTTTTTATCATGAATCGCAGTGACTTGTCTTGTTGGGATAATCATAGGTGTTCAAGCCTTTCTGACAACTATACAGATGGAAACGACAGTGGCGCTGCCGCTGGCGGGTTTAATAATGCTGCTTTTGTTCAAATTTCTCGTACACTAATTTCTGGAAATAAAGCCAATAGTTCAGCTGTATTTTCAATGGGAAGCGCTACTGATGTTACCCTAGAAGGAAATGTTATCGTTAAGAATACCTCCAATTCTCAGCCTTTTAGTGCTGAGTTATTCTCGTTATTTGGCTCAACTGGTAACGGGGCAAATCTAAGCTTTTTATACAATACTGTCTCTAATAATATTACCGACAATATATTTAAATTATTTGGTCAAGACAGTGAGCAATCTATGAATGTGTTGCATTCAATTATTGATGATAATGGTGAAATTCTTGCAACAACAGGTAACTTAGCTCATAACATCTTGTGGGGATGTTTGATTGTTCATGAAAATCAATCTTTAATGGGTTCTATTTTTCAAACATTTGTGCTTAATCCTTTATTAAATGACATTCAAAATGATGACTACCGCTTGTCTTCAAATTCTCCTGCTATTGATTTTTGTGATAATTCAATCACCCAAGCATCTTACAATGATTTTAACAATCAACCTCGTGGCATTGATGATGAAGATTCTCAAAATTTCATTGGAATTTATGATTTAGGCGCTTATGAATACCAAAACATCGATTTAATATTTAGATCTAGATTTGAGTGAAAAGTAATCATCTGCAATGGGTAATTTCCTAATTATTTAGTTCGATCATCTAATTTATAGAATATATCAATACAATCATACTAATTTACAAATAATTGGTATGGTATATAATAGCTTCTTAAATCATATTATATTAAAAGGAGTAAGCAAATGAGTAATGACAATTCTAAAAGTACTGGTAAATGCCCAGTTATGCATGGTGCTAATACCAATGATAGTTTACCAAAAAGTTGGTGGCCGGGCACTTTAAATCTAGATATTTTAAATCAACATGACACTAAAACAGACCCGTTGGGAAATACATTTAACTATCGAAAAGAAGTTCAGGACTTAGATGTTGACTCGTTGAAAAAAGATTTGCATGCATTAATGACAGATAGTCAAGATTGGTGGCCTGCAGATTGGGGCCATTATGGAGGACTCATGATTAGATTAACATGGCACGCTGCCGGAACCTATCGAGTTTCAGATGGCAGAGGTGGAGCTGCGACAGGTAATCAAAGGTTTGCTCCTTTAAACTCATGGCCTGACAATGCCAATCTAGACAAAGCCAGAAGATTATTATGGCCTATTAAAAAGAAATACGGCAATAAATTAAGTTGGGCCGATTTGTTGGCTTATGCAGGCACGATAGCTTATGAATCAATGGGTCTAAATACTTATGGTTTTGCTTTTGGCAGAGAAGACATTTGGCATCCAGAAAAAGACATTTACTGGGGGCCTGAAACTGAATGGTTGGCAACCAGTGACGGAGATAAAAGCCGCTATGAGGGAGACCGTGATTTAGACAATCCTTTGGCAGCTGTCATGATGGGGTTAATTTACGTTAATCCTGAAGGGGTAGATGGAAATCCCGATCCATTAAAAACAGCACATGATGTACGTGAAACTTTTGCACGAATGGCCATGAATGATGAAGAAACAGTTGCTTTAACTGCAGGAGGACATACTGTAGGGAAGTGTCATGGTAATGGCGATGCCAATGATTTAGGACCTGAGCCAGAAGGCGCAAGTATAGAAGAGCAAGGTTTGGGTTGGAATAACCAAAAGAAACCAGGTATTGGCAATGAGACAGTTACCAGTGGATTAGAAGGTGCATGGACTACACATCCGACTAAATGGGATAATGGTTATTTTGACATGTTGATGAATAACGAATGGAAGTTAAGCAAAAGCCCAGCTGGAGCATGGCAGTGGCAACCTGAGGACATTAATGAAGAAGATTTGCCAGCTGATGTAGAAGACCCAAATAAACGTTCTAATATCGTAATGACAGATGCAGATATGGCCATGAAGGTTGACCCAGAATATCGCAAAATATCTGAAAAATTCCACAATGATCCTGAATATTTTTCTGAAGTATTTGCAAAGGCATGGTTTAAATTAACGCACAGAGATATGGGGCCTAATGTACGCTATATAGGACCAGATGCACCAACTGAAGATTTAATATGGCAAGATCCAGTGCCTGTTGGTCACAATGATTATGATGTAGATAAATTGAAAAATAAAATTGCTGAAAGCGATTTGACTGTTAATGAATTGGTGACTACAGCTTGGGACAGTGCTAGAACCTTCAGAAACTCAGATTTCAGAGGTGGTGCTAATGGAGCGAGAATTCGTTTATCTCCTCAAAAAGACTGGCAAGCCAATGAGCCACATAAATTACATAAAGTTTTAGATGTTCTTGAAGGTTTTGCCAATGAATCGGGAGCTAGTATTGCAGATACAATCGTATTGGCTGGTAATGTAGGAATCGAAAAAGCAGTAAATGCTGGAGGCTTTAATGTCAGTGTTCCCTTTACACCCGGAAGAGGCGATGCCACTGACGAGATGACAGATGCTGATGCTTTTGAATACCTTGAGCCTGTCCATGATGGATTTAGAAATTATCTAAAAAAAGACTTTTCTGTTAAACCAGAAGAATTATTAGTTGATCATGCTCAATTATTGGGACTAACAGCTCCTGAAATGACAGTTTTACTCGGTGGTATGCGTGTCATCGGAGCAAATTATGATTCATCAAGTCAAGGCGTATTAACTGATAAAATTGGTAGTTTAAGTAATGACTTTTTTGTTAATCTAACCGACATGAAATACACTTGGAAGCCAACTGGTAAAAACTCTTATGAAATTTGTGATAGAAATACTGGAGATGCTAAATGGACCGCCAGTCGAGTTGATTTAGTCTTTGGTTCTAATTCTATATTACGCAGTTATGCTGAATTTTATGCACAAGATGATAATAAACAGCGATTCATCAAAGACTTCATCAAAGCTTGGGTAAAAGTCATGAATGCCGATCGATTTGATGTGAAATAGCTTTACACAAATGACACCTTAAAACCCATATCAATCATTGATATGGGTTTTTTTATACACAATATTTCATTGTTATTAGTGTAGATTGTGTTATTAGTTTTATGCGTATCATCCTTGATACTTACCCTCATCCATGAGGGCTTACGTGAAAAAACATTCCAGATGTTTTTTTCAAGGTCAATTCAAATAAAATATAAGTTTATGCATTCTAAGCGAATGATTTTTCAGGATTGAGAATCTGGTTTAATAAATTAATTGTAAAAAACTTGTTTTGTGATATTCAGATTGAAGTATTTTGATGAAACTCAAATACTATTTCTATCGTGATTTTTTTAGTTTAGATTGCGTTAGTAGTCTTCAAGGTCAATTCAAATAAAATATAAGTTTATGCATTATAAGTGAATAATTTTTTAGGATTGAGATTGAAGGCTAATGACGTGATATCAACTAAAAAAAATGGTGGCTATGGGTGGACTTGAACCACCGACCCCAGCATTATGAATGCTGTGCTCTAACCGGCTGAGCTACATAGCCATGATATTTCATGGGATCAAGTTGTGATTTAACTTGAGGGCGAAGATTTTCTTACTATTGCGTGCTTTTGTCAAGTACAATTTTTGAAATTATTAGTTTTATTTTGTTTCTTTAATCACTCTTAATAATTCAATAAAAAAATATAATATTTATTCTTTTTATAGGAGGAGAATCATCCATTAGTTGTTGAAATACACAATAAAAATAATTTTGAATAGGTTTAATTTTAAAATAATTTATTTATTAAGTTTATTAATTGAATGGAGTTTTTGCTAAACTGGATTTTTTAGTTTTAATTTTTATTTAATTATTGAATCATGCTTATTAGCTTAAAACAATACAAAAAAGATTATAAAATTTATATTTGGAAAATCTATATTAAAGCCATGAAACACCACATAGATAATATTTGGGGCTGGAACTTAGAATGGCAAAAAAAGGATTTTAAAAAAGCGTTGGTTAGGTTTAAAACAGAAATCATAATATTGAATAATTCTAAAGTAGATTATGTACAATATTTAGAATTAAATAAAAGCATATATATCAATATGATAATTATAGAACCTGATTATCAATCACGAGGAATAGGTCCAAGAATAATTGGTAAAATATCTTCAATAAATCCTCACCTACCAATTGAGTTGCGTTGTTTTATAGTTAATGCTGAAGCGTTGAATTTTTATTTAAAAAATGGTTTTAAAATAAAAAACAAAGAAAATGAATTCTATATATTAAGAAAAGCCACTAATTGAAAGCATTTTTGAGGTTATTAACGACTATAGATTGTGATTTCTATAGTCGTTAATAATTACAGTTCACTCAAAATAAAACTTATCTCTATTAATTTGATCTGGAAAGACTTGATTCATTGTTTCTGCATCATACAAGCGACCATTTTGCATGACTTGGTATACTTTGTCTGAATTTTGAATGTTCTCTAATGGGTTTTCATTCAAAATGATTAAATCAGCTAATTTGCCTTTTTCTAATGAACCTAAGTCATCATTCATGCCAATATATTCGGCTGTATCAATGGTAGCTGATCTTATGGCATTCAACGGAGACATGCCACCTTGAACAAACATCCACATTTCCCAATGAGAACCCAAGCCTTCACGTTGACCATGAGCACCAACCAGTACTTTAACTCCAGCTTTTTGTAATTTGGTAGCAACTTCTGCATTGCGGATATGGTTATAATCTTCTATCGGCGCTTTGGTTCTTCGAACTGAAACGGGTTGAAGTATTTTTGCAGGCACATATTTGGTTAACAAAGGATGCTTCCAGACATCAGTGGTGTCATACCAATAATTTTCGCCCCAAATACCTCCATAACCAACGGTTAGAGTAGGGGTATAGGCTGTTTCAGATTGTGACCACAGTTGCAATACATCATCATATATTGCTGCTACGGGAATAGAATGTTCGATGCCAGTGTGGCCATCAATGATCATACTCATGTTATGCATAAACAAAGATCCACCCTCAGGAACTACCATTAAATTGGTCTGTCTTGCTGCTTCAATCACTTGTTGCCTTTGATCTCTTCGGGGTTGGTTGTAACTTTTAACCGAGAACGCACCCACCGTTTTCATTCTTTCAAGGTGACCAATGGCATCATCAACATTACTAACAGGCGCTGTGATGAATTGTGTTGCACCATAGAGAATAGTTCCTGTAGAAAAAGTTCGTGGTGCAGTAATGACACCGGCTTTTTGCATTTCACTGACAGCAAATACCGCTTCTGTGTCTGCTGAAGGGTTGTGTTCAGTTGTGACCCCAAAGGCTAAATTAGCCAATGCATGCCAACTGGTTTGTGGAACAATTTGATTGTTTGCATAAGGACCATGCCAATGCACATCAACAATACCAGGCATTATGGTTTTACCAGAGACATCAATCACTTTTGTACCAGAGGGAATCTTTACATTTTTACCTATCTCTAGAATTCGATTGTTTTCAACTAAAATGGTGCCATTTTCTATCACTTCATCACCATTCATGGTGATAATTCGTGCGCCTTGGATGGCAATTGATGATTCAGGGATATCAGATTGAACTGTGAGTTGTATTTCAGTTTTCACAGCTTTGTTTTCTTTGTCTCCACCTAAGTGTTCAAATTTTTCAGATAATTTTTGTTGGTAAACAATCGGTCCTAATGCCCAAGATAATTCACTTGAATCATTTAACCAAGTCATGTAATTACCAGCATTTTTAGAAAATTGTTGCAGTGGTAAGTTGTTGGCTTTTGAACCAGTAGAGATAAATTTACCACTTTGTATGAATGGTGTGACATAGACTTGAAAGTTCTGGATAAATGCCAACCATTTATTATTGGGTGAAACACTGTAGTTTGAAATCCATGCTCCTGAATAATGGCTTTGTTGTTCGTTTCCTGATAAATCACGGCTAACAAGTTGAGTTGTTACCACTTCTCCACTTTGATCTGAAGTGGTGAAAAATACGCGTTTGTTATCTTGTGCGAAAAATGGTTCAGAACCACTTTTTGTGATTTCAGTTTTGCTACCTGACTTTCTATCTATGGCAAATATACCCGTTTCCTGTGAATACAAAGAAGAGGTAATGTACCCACCTCTAATAGCTTCATAGACTACAGTTTTGTTATCAGTTGATAATGAAGCATTGATATAATGCCCTGGTTTTTTTGTAATGGTTTCTGATTTGCCTTTGAGGTTGGAAATTTTTACAGTGCCTAATTCATTATCATTCCAAGTGGTGTAGACAATAGATTTACCATCAGGAGCAAACTTAGGATATTGCTCAAATTCACTTTTTTGTCGGGTTAATCTTTTTGGTTTTCCATTAGGTAGTTGAACTGTATAAATATATCCAAGTGATTGAAATACAGCCATTTTTCCATCTGCTGACTTGTGTAACCAGCGCAACATTTTAGCATCAAATTCTTTTGGCATGGGATCAATTTTTACTGTAACAGCTTTGCTAATTTTACGGGAGTCATTGACTTGAAAAGGTATGTTTGCCACTTCCTTGGTTGAAACATTTATTTTATGAAACTTACCTTTGGCATAAAATATAATTTCTTTGCCATCTGGAGTCCAAGCAAATGAAGGATAAACGCCATGGATAGCCCAAGTTTCTTGCATGTCACGTTCAAGCAGTGAATAAATAGGCGTTAATTGACCACTCTCTCTGTTTTGTATAAAAAGTGTTGAATCGTTTCTGACTCTTCGAACAAACGCCAAAGACTTACCATCTGGAGAAGGAGTGGGTCTCACAGCTCCACCAGGTCCACTAACCCATACATCAATTTCACCTGTTTCTAGGTCTATGGCTTCAATGTTATAAATTTGATTGTTAGAATCTTTTGAATATTCAAAATACCTGCCAGGTGTTGCATCACGGGAGTAAAGAACATATTTACCGTCTGGTGTAAAAATAGGCTCACCTAGATCTTTTTGTTCATTTGGACGCTTATTTAATTGAACACCGCCACCACCAGATTTGTGGTACATCCAAATTTCACCAGAACCAATAGATCGCATGCCAGTAAAATGTTTACGTGCAATAATGTATTCTCCGTCATTTGACCAAGCGGCGCCATTGAGTAATCTAAAACTTTCTTTTGTGACTTGTTTGTGATCAGTTCCATCAGGTGCCATTGTCCATATATTATCACCGCCACCTTGGTCAGTTGTAAAAGCAATGCTGTTGCTATCTGGAGAAAAACGCGGCTGCATATCCCAAGCGATTGAGTTCGTTATGTTAGTTGCCGTACCTCCTGTCACTGGCATGGTATAAATGTCGCCAAGCATATCAAAAACAATGGTTTCACCATCAGGACTTAAATCCAGGTTCATCCAAGTGCCAGTGTTGGTATTGATTTCTGCTGTGGTGAATTCACCTGGAGGATTATTGACATCCCACTTCTTTTCGTCTTCAGATTTTTCTTCAGCAATTAGAGGTAAACTCATCATCATTATTAAGCTTAGATGGATTAATTTATTCATTGTATTTTTGTCCCAAGATTTGTATAAAAAATGCGCTTGATACTTTAACAGTAATGATTGAACTCTTCAATATAATTTGTTTGTTACTGGAGTGTTAATTTCGATGCTTATTTTGACAATTTTCTACCAAAATAATCTACTGAAAACACCAATAAAAATGCCAAAAACATCATAAAAATAGCACTAACAAGATCAGGATTAATATAATTAGATGGTAAAATATTTTCCAATTGATGGTTTTTCCATGGCCATACTTTTACCAATGATCCTAACATAAGCCCACTCAGAAAAAACAATGTGATATTATAAAATTTACCCAATACCCATTTAATAATTCTTGAAAAAACCAATAAACCAATCACAGCGCCACCCATGAATATAAAAAGTACTGCGTAATCTCTATCAGCTACAGCTGTAATCAAAGTTTCGTACATGCCTAATAAAACGAGGATAAAACTTCCTGAAATTCCGGGTAAAATCATTGCTGAGATCGCTAACATTCCTGCCATTAAAATAGCAATATTATTACTTGGAAAAGGTATGGATGAGAGTGATCCAATCCAAAGCCCGATTAGTATGCCTGGTATTAACCAAAAGTATTGGCCCATTTTTTTGTTATTAATGTGTTGGATAATTAATATGGCCGAGGCAATAATCAAACCAAAGAAAAAGGACCACATAAGAATAGGATAGAATTCAATGGCGTGTTTTATGGGATGAGCCAATAATAGGAATGACGCAGCTATTCCGATTAATAAGGGCAATACAAAATGACCATCTATGGCTTGCCAAAACTGTTTGAATTTGCCTAGAAAAAAATATTTTATAGAGTCAATATTTAGGCCTGTAATGGCATTGATTAATCGAGGGTAAATGCCTGTTAATAAGGCGATTGTTCCACCTGATACTCCAGGAACTACATCCGCAGCACCCATTGCCATGCCTTTGGCAACTATCACTATTTTATTTATCATTTAATCCTCTGATGATAAACCAGCAAGAATGCAACGCAAAATGCCATAGTTATACTCACCATCTAACATGTCATAAACAGGTTTGAGTTGGTTGTCTTCTAGATATCCTGCAATTTCAGCCACTTGAATAATTTCTTCAATTTCATCTTTTGGTAGTCCAACTACATCTGTTATTTCTAACGAACCAAATTTAACTGCTTGAGATAAATGTGAATAGACAGTATTCAAGTTGATGTCTCTTTCTTCTGCAATTTCATCGGGTGTGTTACCTTGATCAAATAAATAAATGGTTTCTTTGGCATTGTCACTTAATAACGCATCCACTTTTTGTTGGTTAGCAAATTTATTAATTACATGACAAAATTTTTCACCATATTTTTCTGCTTTAAATTCACCCACTCCAGTGATATATTTAAATTGGTCATTGTCAGCAGGTCTTGTTTTTACCATTTGAAGCATAGATGCATCACTAAAAATTATATAGGGAGGAACGCCTTGCTCTGTGGCCAATTCTAATCGCAGTTCTTTTAAGGCAGCCCAAAGCGGCTTATCATAATTTTTAAGTTCATAATCTGATTTTTGGTTGTCTTTAGAATAGGTGTTTGGTGATGATTTAATTTGTTTTTTAATGTAAAACTTTTCTTCTCCCTTGAGTAAATCACGGCATTTTTCAGAAAGATTTAATGCATTAAATTGGTCTTCATTGACAAAAAGGTATTGGTGCGTAATTAACTGTCTAAAAATGGTTCGCCACCCAGTTTTTGTCTCATTTTTACCAATACCAAAGACACTGAGTTTGTCATGACCATTTTTTAAAATACGCTCGTCATCTTTTCCAGTTAATACATCAATTAAATACATCATACCAAATCGTTGTTCGGTTCGGTGAACTGCTGATAATGCTTTTTGGGCAGATTCTGTGACATCAATTTTTTCAGGTGGATTGATACAATTGTCACAGTTGCCACATGGTTTTTTTAATTCTTCGCCAAAATAGCCTAATATAGTTTGTCGTCTACAGGAACTTTGCTCACATAAATCAATTAAAGAATCTAATTTATTATTTAGAACCCTTTTGTGGGCATCTTCAGCATTCGATCCCGTAATAAATTGACGCAACAAAACAACATCTTGATAACCATAAGCCATCCAAGCATTTGATGCTTGTCCATCACGCCCAGCACGTCCCGTCTCTTGGTAATAAGATTCAATGTTTTTTGGCAAACTAAAATGTGCAACAAAGCGGACATTAGGCTTATCAATTCCCATTCCAAATGCAATGGTCGCAACGATTATTATATCGTCTTCAACCAAGAATCTTTTTTGATAATCAGCCCTCAAGGAAGAACTCATACCAGCATGATAAGGCAAAGCTGTTCTGCCTTGTTTATTGAGAAAATCAGCGGTTGCTTCGACTTTTTTTCTTGAAAGGCAATAAACTATTCCAGCTTCATTTGGATGGTTTTTCTTAATAAATTGATTAAGCTGCTGATGTCCTCCATCTCTTTCTAAAATGGTATATTTAATATTGGGTCTATCGAAACTATTAACAAATACTTTGCCATTCTTTAATTGCAATTGTTTAATTATTTCATTTTTGATTTTTTCATCTGCGGTGGCAGTTAATGCAATTTTAGGAGTTTCAGGAAATTTTTCAGCTAAGATTTTTAGTTCTTGATAGACCCGTCTAAAATCATGGCCCCATTCAGAAACACAATGGGCTTCATCAATAGCAAATAAAGCAATATCGATACCAGCTAAGAGCTCTAATGTGTCTTCTTTTAATAATCTTTCTGGGGACAAGTACAAAATATCTAGTTCGTTTTGATGCAATTGTCTTTTAATTTCATCGTTCTGTTTTGCTGTCTGGCTGGAGTTAATAAAGGCGGCTTTAATGCCTAATTGCTGCAAGGCTTCTACTTGGTCTTGCATCAAGGCAATTAAAGGGGATATAACAATGCCTGTTCCATTCAATATCAATGATGGAATTTGGTAACATATCGATTTACCACCTCCAGTAGGCATGAGTACTAATACATCTGATTTTTGATCGAGAACCGTCTTTATAATGTCAGCTTGGTGGTGTCGAAACGCATCATACCCAAACACATCCTTTAATATTTGATTTGCTTGTTTCATTTTTTCATATTTTTACTAAAGTATTATTATAGCACTAATTTGTTATTCTTGCGTATGGATTGTAAAATGTATTAAATTGATCAGATGAATTTATTTTTAATTAGACTATAATAGAATGAATTAAAATAGTTTATTTGCTGAGTTCAAAATATGAATTTAATTAAGTCATTCTTTATTTTTGTTAGTCCATTGGTTTTGCTATTTATAGTCATTCAAGCCATTGGTGGACTTTACTATTCATCAAATACTGTGCTTTATTTTGGTTTATTATTCAGCGCTGTGCCTTTATTGCTATTTTTGATATACGTTTTAATATTCAAAAATATAGCCAGAACCAGTATTCATTTACCAATAGTCTCTGTTCCATCTTTTCTGGGTTATTGTTTGGTGCTTTATGTATTTATTAAAGCGTCTAAAATCGAATACATAGATGCGATGGTGTATTCATTGATGGCATTTTTTATTACATTTTTGTATGTTTATTGGTACTCTAATAATGCCAGAAAACTATCACAAAAATTAAATAATACTGAATTATTAGCTAACTTTGAGTTAAAAGATTTAGAAGGTAAAAAGGTGTCTTCGGAGAATTTTTTTGGAGAGAAGGTTTTGATTTTTTTCTTCCGTGGTAATTGGTGTCCACTGTGCATGGCTCAAATAAACGAAGTCGCAAATTCATACCAAAAATTTGAGGATAACTCAATCAGAGTCGTTTTTATTTCTCCACAACCTTCACATAAAACAGAATCATTGGCCAAGCGATTTAATTTAGCCTTTGAATTTTATATTGATGAAAGTAATGCTGCTGCTAAACAATTGGGTATTTTTCACAAAAATGGATTACCAATGGGCCTTCAAGCCTTAGGTTATGAAACCGATACTGTTTATCCGACTGTCATAGCACTTAATACCAAGAGTGAAATTATTTATAATAATCAAACATCTAATTACCGTATTCGTCCCGAACCTGATGCATTTTTAGCACTGTTCATATGATCAGACTATCAATAAATATCCTTTTATTAATACTCTTGTTATCTTGTAAATCCAGAGATAGCAATGAATTCAATTTTATGGTCATCCAAGAGGACCAAATGATTACTACTGGGTGGGAAAAGATTAATGGAATTCCTGATTTTGATGTTAATCTGCATTCGGATGGTTGCAGCGGTGGTATGTCAGCTATTTATAAGCAACTTGAGTTTCTCCATCAAAGTTACGGTAAAAATCTGGCTTGGAGAAATTGCTGTGAAATCCATGATGAAGCTTATTACTATGGCGGTTCAAAGGAGGAAAAACTTATAGCAGATGAAAAACTTAGCATTTGCGTATCAAAAGTTGTTGGTAATCAGTTTATTGGCAAAGCCATGCAAGTAGCTGTTGAAATTGGAGGAGGTCCACATTTACCCACTCCTTATCGCTGGGGATATGGTGAGGATTTTAGAGAAGATTAGATGTTTACGTATGATTTTAACTTTTAATCTGAATTAAAACCGCTGTTATTGTCCTACACCAAACTTTACTTGAGGGTATAATTCATCGGATAATTGGTTTGGTTTTATGAATATTTTATCTTCAGAAACTGTATAATTTTCAATGAGTTGTGATTGTATATATAATGCTCTGTCTTTGGCCAGTTGATTGAGTTGCCCATCAATATTTTGACTTTCTAGTAGTTTTTTCCAGACGGATTCTGCTAACATTACGATTTTAACAACTTCATCTTGAGTGGCATCAGATAGTAATTGTTGCCAATTTTCTTCTGAAAAGTTTTGTAGATAAAAAGCTTTGATTGATTCTATTGAATAATCTTCGGTAAATATTGGCTTTTCTTCAAGGTTTAATTGTGTCAATAATTGTTTAAGTTTTAAAGCTTTTGAATCATTTGCGGTATTAACAACTCCAGATAATTCCAATAGGATTCCAGGCCTTTGATTAAGGATTTTTTTCATGGCTTCAAGTTTTACAATTTCTTGATCTTGCAGTTCAATACCACCTGCTTGAAATTGAATGCCAGATAAATCTAAATCGGCTCCACCGGGAACTA
>JBGCFT010000214.1:0-11611 GCA_045107085.1 Marinicellaceae bacterium
GATTGAGAAAAAGATTTAAAAATGTGTCAATCAAGGCACGAAATGCAGCCTAATAACTAGTTATTAGCAAATTTTGAAACGCAGAGTGATGCTTTTTTAAACTTTTTATCTTCTTTCACTAATCGAGCAAAGGTCTCTTCTATTATAATTGGATATTTATTTCGTAATTATAATGTCTGATTCAACTAAACAACGTTTTGGCGGTGTTGCCAGATTACATGGCGAAAATGGCATGCAAAAGCTTATCGACTCACATGTATGCATCATTGGTGTTGGTGGCGTTGGCTCTTGGGTGGCGGAAGTCTTAGCTCGATCTGGTGTCGGTGAAATCACCTTGGTTGATGCTGATGATATTTGTGTGACCAATATCAATCGACAAATTCATGCGTTAACCGAATCTATTGGACAAGAGAAAGTCGCTGTCATGGCACAACGCATAAAAAGCATCAATCCGAATTGTCAAGTAAATCAAGAAACCACTTTTTTTCTAGAATCAACGGCAGAAAAATTACTCAAGCCAAATTATGATTTTGTCATAGATGCCATTGATAGCATTAAGCATAAGTGTTTATTAATTGCACTATGCAAAGAAAAGGACATTAACATTCTTACCCTTGGTGGTGCTGGGGGGAAAAAACAAATAAAAGACATACAACTATGTGATTTAGGATTAACTTATGGCGACAGGTTATTAAGTAAAGTCCGTGCCACGTTGCGAAAAAATTATAACTTTCCTAAATACAAAGACAAAAAATTTAAAGTCATGAGTGTTTTTTCACCAGAAGCAGTCAAAATGCCTTGGTGTGACTTACCAGAAGGTGAACAACGCACCAGTTTAAAACTTGACTGTAACAATGGTTTTGGAACTGACATGACAGTTATTAGTATTTTTGGTATCACAGCTGCACATTATGTCATCAACCAAATACTAGACAAGCCCTAATCTAATTGACTTAGCTTCTTCTTTAATGTTGCCATATAAACACCCACCAGAACCATAGACAAACCAACAAAATCAACAATTCCCATAGGCCTATCAAAGAAAAGAATATCCCATAACATAGAAAGTGCGGGTTGCAATAACAGAACCACACCCACAATTGAAGCAGGTAGATATGGCATAGATTGAGTAATTAAAACCCAGCCTACAACTTGGCAAAAAATCCCTAGTATTAACAATGAAACCCAAGATTGAGTTGTACTAACTGATACGTTTTGTCCAATATAAAGAATGTGAATATACAGTAATAAGGCACACAAAATAGACATGACACCTAAGTTAGCAAATGCCTTTAACGGCTTTTGACTAGACTGTACATGTCGTAAAGAAAGCATGAAACCAGTATATGACAAGGCAGTTAATATGCCATAGACAACGCCAGTTCTGTATTCGCTGCTTAATTCCGACCAATTAATCCCAACCAAAATGAACAAACCTGCAATTGTGATTAATAAGCCGAAAATAAAAGCCATGCCTATTTTTTCTTTAAAAAATAGATAGCCTGCTAGTGCCATAAAAAAGACTTGGAAATTTCCCAAAACCGTGGCTAAACCTGGTCCAATATAAAAAATACTGCGGTGCCAAAAATACAAATCAAAAGCAAAAAATACCGCTGCTAAAAACAACCAGAACAAATAATTCCAGCCTTGCCAGAGTTTGTATTTGTTTATCACACAAATGAGTAACAACAGAACACCACCGATAAACATGCGATAAAATCCTGAAACACTGGGTGCTACATCAGCGGTTTTAACCCAGACTGATGACGTACTAATAATGACCGCTGCAATCAATATTTTAATAATGTTTTTTGAATAATCTGTCATATTTATTATCGTTTTTCTACAGGTATATCCTTTATATTTTCAATAAATATTTCAATATCACGCTTGCTATATTTTGTTAATATACGTTTATCGGAAGGCAACTGAAATTGATTTGAAACACCATTTCTGTGTGCTACTTTAGGTCTAATTGGACGACTTACAAAACCCCCGCCGCAATTTGGGCACACATTTTTTAATACATTTTCAACACAATTTCGACAAAAGGTACATTCATAAGTACAGATACAAGCATCAGTAGCATCTACTGGTAAATCTTTATCGCATAATTCACAATTTGGGCGTAATTCTAACATTTTGCCAGTATAATGATTCGTAGGGTAAATACCTAATATTAATCGCACCTATACATCAATATGCTAGAAAAATTATTCAAACTGTCTAAAAATAACACCACGATTAAAACAGAAATCGTGGCTGGTTTTAGTACTTTTTTAGCCATGGTTTATATTGTTGTAGTCAATCCACAAATGTTATCTCAAACTGGCATGGACTATGGTGCAGTATTTGTCGCCACCTGTTTAGCGGCCGCCTTTGGAACTGCAATGATGGGTTTGTTATCTAACTATCCTATTGCACTGGCTCCTGGCATGGGTTTGAATGCTTTTTTCACATTTGGTGTAGTCATTGGAATGGGCCACAGTTGGCAAGTGGCTTTGGGTTGTATATTTTGGTCAGGTATATTATTTTTCTTACTCAGTTTATTCAAAACAAGAAAGTGGATTATCAATAGTATCCCGCAATCACTTAAATATGCAATTTCAGTTGGAATTGGTTTATTTCTTGCCATGATTGCACTTCAAAATGCAGGCGTCATTATTGCCAATGATGCCACAATAGTGGGATTAGGTGACTTGGCTTCTACAAGTTCTTTGTTATCAATTTTAGGCTTTTTTATTATTTTAGCATTAGCCATTAGAAACATTTCTGGATCAATCATCATTGGCATTTTTTCAATCACATGTATTGCGTTGTTCATAGGAGAAGTAGAATACCAAGGCATTGTCTCATCTCCACCATCAATCATACCAACTTTCGCTCAACTTGACATCAAGGCCGCTTTTGATTTGGCATTGTTGCCCGTTATTTTTGCGTTTTTATTCGTTGATTTATTTGACACCTCTGGTACTTTGATTGCTGTGGCTGACAAGGCCAAGCTACTGGATGAAAAAGGCCAACTGCCCAAAGTTGAAAAAGCCTTGTTAGCCGATTCTAGCGCCACCATTGTCGGTTCAGTATTTGGTACATCATCAACCACAAGTTACATAGAAAGTGCTGCAGGAGTTGTTTCTGGTGGTAGAACTGGATTAACGGCTTTAACTACTGCAGTCTTATTTGTATTGGTGATATTCTTATCTCCTTTGGCTGCAATGATTCCGCCTTATGCTACTGCGCCTGCACTTTTATTTGTAGCAATTTTAATGATGTCGCCATTTAAACACATCAATTGGAACGATTTAAGCGAGTCTGCACCAGTTATGATTACCGCCATAATGATGCCTTTGACCTTTTCCATTGCTGAAGGTATCGCCATGGGATTTATTTCATTTACTGTTATTAAATTACTTTCGGGTAAATTATCTGATTTAAATATCAGCATCATTGCAATCACCTTCTTGTTTGTGTTTAAGTACTTGTTTTTATAAATTTGAAATTATCAGAGTCACTCATGTCAGTATTAGGTAAAACCAATCAACTAGAAATTATTAAAGTCACAGATTATGGCCTGCTTTTGGAAGGAGGTCACCTAGGTCACATCTTGTTGCCTAACAAATTCATGCCGAAAGATTATCAACTCAATGAAAAAATTGAAGTATTTCTCTATTTAGACACCAACGATGAACCCGTTGCAACAACACAAACCCCAAAAATACAATTGGGAGAGTGTGCCTATCTCAAGTGCGTTGATATGAATCGAACTGGTGGCTTTTTTGACTGGGGTCTACCGAAAGATTTAATGGTGCCCTATGCTGAGCAATCTTACAAAATTTATCCTGATTTGTACTACACAGTTTATATGTATCAAGACACTGCATCTAAACGTTTGGTTGGATCAATAAAACTCAGCAAACATCTGAGCGAGTTGAATACAAACTTTAAACCAAGACAAGAAGTAGATGTGCTCATTTGTGGAAAATCTAAACTGGGATTTAAAGCTGTGATAAACAAAACTCACTTAGGTCTGATTCACCACTCTGAAGTTTATAAAACCATTCGATTAGGACAAATATTGAAAGCCTACATCAAAGAAATCCGACCGGATAAAAAAATCAATTTGAGTTTTACGTTACCCGATGCCAAACAAATTGGCGGATTGGCTCAAAAGATTTTTGATGATTTGAAATTAAATCATGGTACAACCAACCTAACAGATAAAAGCTTGCCTGCTGATATTTATAACAAATGGAATGTATCCAAAGGCAGTTATAAAAAAGCATTGGGCTCTTTATACAAACAAAAATTGATAACTATCAGCGATCAAAGCATTGATTTAGTTAAATAATACCTATCCAAGCTTTACAAAATAACAAATCCCTCTTTTTCATTTGTAGTTTATATCAAAGCCTTTTATACTCTTCGTCTAACACAAAAAGAGCGGGTGAAAATGACTTTAACTAAAAAAATCATAATTTATATGATGATTGGAGCCGTAATTGGAATCGGGATTAATTATTTTGGTTTCAATGAAAATCCTCATGTTGAAAAATACTTAACCGGAGGCTTGTTTAAAGTTGTTGGTGGGTTGTTTTTAAACGCATTAAGAATGATGGTTGTTCCATTGGTTTTTGTTTCATTATTTTGTGGTGCAGCCGCACTCAGAGACCCATCCAACTTGGGAAAAATAGGCGGTAAAACTTTAGTTTTTTATCTATTTACAACAGCTATTGCTTTGACAATCGCTATTAGTATTTCTTATTTAATCAATCCAGGATTAGGTTTCGATATTCCCAATGATTATCCTAAATATGTTGCAAAAGAAGCCCCTTCATTTGTTAATGTCCTAATAAATATGGTTCCCACTAATCCAATCCAAGCCTTTGCAGAAGGCAATATGCTTCAAATCATAGTATTTGCCATTTTATTTGGATTAAGTGCGACTATGGCAGGCAAAGCCGGTGAAAAACTGATTTCATTTTTACAAAATGTTAATGAAGTTATCATGAAATTAGTGCATATCATTATGGAATTTGCACCTTATGCCGTTTTTGCTTTAATTGCCATTGTCTTTGCGAATTTGGGAGCAAGTGCCATTTCAGACTTAGCAAAATACTTTTTTACAGTATTGCTGGTGTTGTTTCTTCACGCCTTTATCGTGTATCCAAGTATTTTGGTTATTTTTGCTAAAATTAACCCTTTAACATTCCTGAAAAAAATTCAAACTGCTGTTGTTTTTGCTTTTGGCTCAGCCAGCTCCAATGCCACAATTCCCGTGACATTAAGAACCGCTACTCAAAGAATGGGTGTTGATAAATCGGTTGCTTCATTTACCATCCCTTTTGGTGCCACTATCAACATGGATGGTACTGCTATTATGCAAGGTGTGGCCACCGTTTTTATTGCTCAAGCATTTGGCTTTGATCTAACATTACAACAATTAGGTACAGTAGTTGTCATGGCAACTTTGGCTTCAATTGGCACTGCAGGTGTTCCTGGTGTTGGTTTGTTAATGTTGGCAGGAGTACTTGCACAGGTTGGTTTACCAGTTGAAGCCATAGGCATAATTCTAGGCATCGATAGATTGTTAGATATGACGCGAACCGCTGTTAATATTACTGGTGATTGCGCTGTTACTTGTATTGTAGCCAAATCAGAAGACAAACTAGATGAAGCTGTATTTAACGACCCAGCGGCTGGCGACATATCAGAATCCCATACTTACTAAATTGACATACTTAAAATCTAAATATAAAGAGGATCTATTACATGTATAAACTACTACTACTTTTGGTGACCTTAAATACAATGGCTATGCCTTCGTATTGGCAACTTTCTGATCAAATTTCAAGCAGTCAATACAGCCATGATTATGGGTTTGATATTCATCCATCGAAATATCAATTAATTGAATTTAATCAACAAGCTTTAATCTATGAATTAATGAGCAGCACGGAAAACAATAAGGTTATTTCACTGCCACTACCAAATGGAGAATTCGAAGAATTTTCCATACAAGAAGTTTCAATTATGGAATCAAAACTTGCCATTAAATATCCAGAATTCCGAACATTCCGGGGACAATCAAATCAGAGTAATAAAACTCTCGTTATGGATGTAACACACAAGGGCTTACATGCTGTGATGAAATCACCGAATAAAAAGATTTGGATTGACCCTGTAAGCAGAAGTAACAATACATTGCACATGAGTTATTATGAAAAAGATGTACATAATTTAAACTCTGATTGGAAATGTGATGTAAAAGAACATAACCATGATCTTGAGCAAGAATTTGACAGTACTATCTATGAAGCCCAAGGTGGGAATCTACCGAATAATGGCTTAGCTCTAAAAACTTATAGAATTGCGGTTGCCACAACTGCGGAATATACTACATTTCATTCAAACCCTAATGCAGCAAATGTTAAAGATGGATTAGCTGCTGTGGTAACAGCCATGAATCGAGTGAATGGCATCTATGAACTTGAGGTAGGAATCAGAATGCTTCTCGTAGACAATAACGATCAAGTAATCTTTACAAATGCAGGAACTGATGGCTATTCAAATAATAATGGTAGCGCTATGCTTAACCAAAATATTAATATACTTAACAGTGTTATTGGTTCTGCTAACTACGATATTGGCCATGTGTTTTCAACAGGCGGCGGTGGTGTTGCCTTTTTCGGTGTGACCTGTACCAGTTCAAAAGGTGGAGGCGTTACAGGATTAAATAGTCCTATTAACGATGCGTTTTATGTTGATTATGTTGCTCATGAAATTGGCCACCAATGGAGAGGCAGTCATATTTTTAATGCAACCTCTGGCTCGTGTGGCGGTGGGAATCGAACTGGATCAGCAGCAGTTGAACCTGGCAGTGGTAGCACAATAATGGGTTATGCAGGAATATGTGGATCATTTAATGACTTACAGAACAGATCTGATGATTACTTTAATTCATATTCTTTAAATCAAATCATAAGTTACAGTACTACGGGATCAGGTTCTAATTGTTCTAATATAATAGACACAACCAATGAAGCACCTGTGGTTGAAGCCGGAGATAATTATAGCATTCCGCATTCAACACCCTTTACTTTATGCGCTCAAGCATCCGATGATAATGATACCAACATGACATTCAATTGGGAACAAAATGATACTGGACCAGCAGGAAATCAAAATGCAGCAACTGGAAATGCGCCAGCCTTTCGTTCATATAATGCGGTAACAGACAATTGTCGAACTTTTCCTAATCTACCTAGCATATTAAATGGTTCAATAACTAAAGGTGAAAAGTTACCTGGCTATCAACGCAACATGAATTTCAGAGCAACTGTCCGTGATAATGAACTTGAAGGTGGAGGAATTGGCACAGATGATATGCGCATAGCAGTTACTGCTGATGGGCCCTTTCAACTGACGTCCTTAAGTAACACCGAAACAATTGTAACCGGGGTTGTCAATACTTTCAAATGGGATGTTGCCAATACTGATATGAACCCTGTCAATTGTTCAACAGTTGAGATAGATTTTTCAGAAGATGGTGGTCAAACATTTGATAATGTTGTAACTGGCATTGAGAATACAGGAACAGGTTCAGCATTGGTTCCAGCTTTAGACTCAGATCAAATAAGAGTAAGAATAAAGTGCTCAGATAACATCTTTTTCGATATTAATGATTCAAATTTAAGCAACATAGATGATTTAATATTCGATAATGGCTTTGAGTCACTCTAGTAATTAGTTTATAATACACATCCTTTCGAGACAGCTACAAATCACTTGTGATTTGTAGCTTTTTCAGTCACAAACAACCGGTTTATATTATGACCTCATATGTATTTGTTACAGGTGGTGTGGTTTCATCACTTGGGAAAGGAATAGCTGCTGCCAGTCTGGCTTCTTTGCTAGAATCTCGTGGCTTAAAAGTCACTCTCATGAAACTTGATCCCTATATTAATGTCGACCCTGGCACCATGAGCCCCTTTCAACATGGAGAGGTTTATGTGACAGAAGATGGGGCAGAAACTGATTTAGACCTTGGCCATTATGAGCGTTATGTTCGAACAAAAATGGGGCGTAAAAATAATTTTACTACTGGTCAAATCTACGAAGCCGTCATACGCAAAGAAAGACGAGGTGATTATCTAGGCGGTACCGTTCAAGTAATACCTCACATAACAGATCACATAAAAGAAAAAATCAAAGCTGCTGGAATTGGCTATGACGTTATCATGGTGGAAATTGGTGGCACTGTCGGAGACATTGAATCCTTACCCTTTCTTGAAGCCATTCGCCAACTGGGCGTGGAGCAAGGCAAAAGTAATAGTATGTTTGTCCACCTTACTCTGGTTCCATACCTTCAAGCTGCCGGTGAATTAAAGACCAAACCGACACAACATTCTGTGAAAGAATTGCGTTCAATAGGTATTCAACCTGATGTATTGTTATGCCGCTCTGAACATGAAGTCCCAGAAAATGAACGTAAAAAAATTGCATTATTCACTAATGTCGCCGAAAAAGCTGTGATTAACATGGTGGATTTAGATAACATCTACAAAATTCCTGAAGTCTTAAGTAAAGAGGGGTTTGATGATTTAGTTATTGATCAATTCAACTTAAAATGTGGCCCAGCCAATCTCGAAGAGTGGCGCCGTGTAATCAATGCAGAGGAATCAGCTTCTGAAATAATCACTGTGGGTATGGTTGGAAAATACCTAGACCACAGTGACGCCTATAAATCACTTAATGAAGCTTTAAGACATGCAGGCATCCCTAATAATGTTAAAGTAAAAATTCAAAATATTGATTCTGAATCACTAGAAAATACAAACAATCTGTCTGTTCTTAATTCACTTGATGCTATATTGGTACCAGGCGGCTTTGGTGACAGAGGATTTGAAGGCAAAATTAATGCCGTACAATTTGCACGAGAAAACAAAATACCTTATTTGGGCATTTGTTATGGTATGCATGCAGTTGTTATTGAACATGCCAGAAATATTTGTGGACTGGTTGGAGCCAATACCACTGAAAACGATATAAAATCTCCTCATCCAGTTATTGCCTTAATCACACAATGGGAAGATCACTTAGGCCAAATTGAAACCAGAAATACAAAATCTGACTTGGGCGGAACCATGCGTTTGGGAGCACAAAAATCGCTTTTAAGAGCGGACTCATTGGTGAGTCAAGTCTATGCTGCTGATGTTATCACCGAACGACATCGACACAGGTATGAGTTTAATAATGCTTATCGTGATTTATTAGAAAAAAATGGACTAAAACTGACTGGCACTTCAGAAGATGGAGAGTTAATTGAAATGGTCGAGCTGGATAGATCAGCTCATCCGTGGTTTATAGCTTGCCAATTTCACCCTGAATTCACCTCAACACCCCGTGATGGACACCCGTTATTTGCCAGTTTTATTGCTGCTGCTAAAGAGAACAAATAGAGAGAATATAAAATATGAAATTATGTAATTTTGAAGTAGGATTAAATCAACCTTTTTTCTTATTAGCCGGTCCGTGTGTTATTGAATCAGAGCAACTGGCCATCGAAACAGCAGGAACTTTAAAAGAAATATGTGATCGATTATCAATTCCTTTGGTTTTTAAATCTTCATTTGATAAAGCCAATCGTACATCCTTAAATAGCTTCAGAGGACTAGGCATGCAAAAAGGCCTAGACATCTTGCAAGCCGTGAAAGACCAAGTCGGTGTCCCTGTGATAACAGACGTTCACGAAGACACACCAATGGACGAAGTGGCAAGTGTGGTCGATATCATCCAAACACCAGCTTTTTTAGCCAGACAGACTAATTTTATTGTCAAAGCCTGCTCTGCTGGAATACCGGTTAATATTAAGAAAGGTCAATTTATGTCACCATGGGACATGAAAAACGTAGTAGATAAAGCAAAATCGACTGGCAATGAAAATATTATGGTGTGTGAACGCGGTGCTAGTTTTGGTTACAATAACTTGGTTTCAGACATGCGTTCGTTATCTGTGATGCGTGATACGGGTTGCCCAGTAGTATTTGATGCCACACATTCTGTTCAATTACCAGGTGGACAAGGTGGAACTTCTGGCGGTCAACGCGAATTCATTCCTGTCCTAGCAAGAGCAGCAGTCGCAGCAGGCGTTTCTGGATTATTCATGGAAACACACCCAAACCCTGCTGAGGCCAAAAGCGATGGGCCCAATGCCATAAAACTACACATGATTGAGCAACTATTGACTACATTGAAACACTTAGATAAAGCCGTTAAATCACAACCCTTTTTAGAACAACACAACGATTGGAATTAAAAAATGACAGCCATAAAAAGCATACATGCCAGAGAAGTATTAGACTCAAGAGGAAACCCAACTTTAGAAGCCGAAGTCACATTAGAATCCGGCGCATTCGGTCATGCTATTGTCCCATCTGGTGCTTCAACAGGTGCACGAGAAGCCATAGAATTGCGTGATGGTAACAAATCACGATATTTAGGCAAAGGCGTTACGCAAGCAGTGAAAAATGTTAATACGACGATTGCACCGGTTTTAATTGGCCAAGATGCCAGTAAACAATATCACATTGATCAATCTATGATAGATTTAGATGGCACCCATAATAAAGGCAATTTAGGTGCCAATGCATTATTGGGCGTTTCATTAGCGACGGCCAAAGCTGTAGCTGCAGAAACCCACACACCTCTTTTTAGAAGTATTGCTACTGTCAAAGATTATGTTTTGCCCTTACCCATGATGAATATTATCAATGGTGGAGAACATGCCGATAACAATGTCGATATTCAAGAATTTATGATTTTACCCACAGGCTTTGATAGTTTTTCTGAAGCCTTGCGTTGTGGTACTGAAGTTTTTCACAGTTTAAAATCTGTCTTAAATAAAAAAGGACTCAGCACAGCTGTTGGTGATGAAGGAGGCTTTGCCCCCGACCTCAGATCGAACGTTGAAGCTGTTGAAACAATCATGAATGCCATTGAAATCGCAGGTTATGCAGCAGGAAAAGATGTTTATCTGGGATTAGATTGTGCCGCTTCTGAGTTTCATGACAATGGCGTTTATGATTTAGCCGGCGAAGGTAAAAAGTTTGACTCTCATGGATTTACTGACTTTCTAAGCAATTGGGTAAAACAATATCCGATCATCTCTATTGAAGATGGGTTAGATGAAGCTGATTGGAGTGGATGGAAATACCAAACAGAACAACTAAGCGATAAAATTCAAATTGTTGGGGACGACTTATTTGTTACAAACCCAGAAATATTTCAACAAGGCATCGAAAAAAATATTGCGAACTCTATTTTAATAAAGCTTAATCAAATTGGCACCTTAACAGAAACATTAAAAGCCATAGATATGGCACATAATGCTAATTATACAGCAGTCATTTCACACCGCTCTGGTGAAACAGAAGATACATTTATAGCCGACTTAGCAGTCGCTACCAGTGCCACTCAAATTAAAACAGGTTCATTGTGTCGATCGGATCGCATCGCTAAATATAATCAATTATTACGAATAGAAGATCACTTAGGCAAAAATGCCAAGTATGCTGGAGCTTCAGCTTTTGATAAACTTGGAATTTTATAACCT
>JBGCFT010000215.1:0-3755 GCA_045107085.1 Marinicellaceae bacterium
TACCAGGTGATAATGATTGCTCATAACAGCATAAGCACAGACATCGATGTTGAAACATTCTGTCAAGTGTTTTATCCGATCAACAATCTGCTTTCTACGGTGTTCATAACAGTTTCCTGAGTACTTATCCTTGCCACATAAAAAGGCTCTGCGAACACATCTGGTAACAATGTGATAATAAGGTGTATCTTCGATTGATATGAGTTGTTTGCGTGCTAAAGTCATAATTTCCTCCTTGAAAGACTCTATTTTACAAAATATCCAGCAATTTTAATGTAGGCAAACTGATTTTTGTGATGTCTGATAATTCCTACAGGCGTGTGTCCTGTATTTGCTTACTGTATTTGCTTTGTTCTTGTCAATTTTGGACTCCAATTGTTTTATTTGGTGTCAAGTATATTGGAGGAATATCAAAGCACTTTTCTTTTCATAAACTATGTTTACATCTACATTTTTCATTTACATTTTAGAAGGGAATAAGAACAGCAGTTTGATCCCTTTCGTCACCTGTTATTTTCGTGTTAGGTTAAAATTTAGGGAATACATTTTGCATCCAACTGTGAATAATATCATTTAATTCTTTTTCTAATAATTGGTCTGATGATTTTATTTGTTTGGCTTGTTCCTCAATTGGAGCATACCATTTCATGACCATAAAAGTGAGATTTGACAGTACTGCCACAATAATACCTATTTTAATTCCATTGTGAATAAATGCCATTATTGCTGTGAGAGCCCCTAAACCCAAAAATATAAAGACAAATAAAGCACTGTACATATTAGTTCGTATAATGGGTTTGAGTTTATCTAGTGTTAATACTGAATCTATTACTCGATTATCAGATAAGAAACTCTGTAATTTCCTTTTATTATAAAAAATGATGGAGATCATACCAAATTCGCACATTAAAAATATTTCAAACGAAATTTCTTTTAGGTTAGCAAGAGATCCAGCTTGCTCGCTAGTAAAAAAATATAAGGCATAACCAACATACAAGACTATGACCATTATTACCGAAATTGGAATAATAATGGGTGTCTTGAATACACGAACATTCTCAATATTTTGTGAAGGATTAGGTTCTTTTGGTAAGCTTATTGATTCGAATATAGATTTTAAACTCCTATCTGATTTTATATCTTGATAATAAAGAATGGGATTGTCATGTTCAGCCATTGCAACAGGAAGTTCTTTATATTTGGAAATAACATGAGCCAAAATGATACAAATTTTTGCATCTAGAAAAGCTGCAATCAAAGCTTTTTGTGCATTTGATAAGCCGTCAGCCATGAGATCTATTTTAATATCTGGTATTGGAGCTTCAATGTTAGTTTCCCAATAGGCAGCCCAATCAGATTCTGAGTCTGTATCATATCTTTGACATAAAAAGAAATGTGCTTGAAGATCTTCGTATTCAAAATATATGGCATTTACAGATTGGTCATTGTTGGCCTCAATAACAGTTTTTTGAAAACTTTCAGATAATAATTGTTCATACGATGAATAATCATAATCTAGTAAAGTATTCATATGCTTGTTATTTAGTCCAGCTGCTTGTATAACTTGATTATAAAATTCAGATAGACCACTTAAATCATGATTTTTAATAAAAGATTGATAGACTGCGAATAGGAAAAAATGGCTTTGAACAATCTTGAATATTACACTGAGAGATTCAAACAAATAGCTACACAATAAAGTTGTGATACAATTCCAATAACTCACTCAATAATTAAAAAATCAACCATGGAACTTAAATCAAGTTATGTTATCGCAGTTGCTGATCAATTATCATTTGTATCGGCTTTTTTAGGCGGGGTATCTGCCACTATTCTTCTTAGCATTATTATCTTTTCATCGCCCAAGCGTTCAGTATCTATGGTCATTACATGTGCAGCCGTATCAGCTTGTAGTTTGTTAATTGCTGTTATAGCGGCTTGGCGTCTTACTATTGGATTACATCCCGACTTACCCTTTGTGCCAGACCCCAAAACACTCAATTTGTTATGGAATTCTATGATTGCAGGTTACAGTATTGGGCTGATTAGCTTAATATTGTGTATCGGTCTTTCTGGTTGGATTCGTTCAAAAAAACAGGGATTAATCACTTCATTAATTGCCATCATTGCCCTGTTGTTTTTTTCTATGACAAGCATCTATGCGAAATAAAATTATATTAAAGGATACATGAGAGAAAAATAAACTTTTAAACACTTTTGTATGATACAAAGCCTTTGCTTGACTCGTGGAACAAGACAATCTTTGTATTAAAAACTCAATATAAATGACCGGAGATATTATATGAAGTTAGTGAATCCTAGAATCGGCCCAGTTTTGGGTTTGGTAACCAAAACAAGTGCAAGAATTATGTGTGGTATTCAACATTGTGATATAGATACCGATAAGCTCAATTGTGGTTGGATTCGTTATCGCAAAGATGCGTCTGGACACCGCTGGTCAAAAGCTTTTCAATTTAGATTTAATAGAAATTTCTATTACACAGGTGTGATCGAATTGACCGATCTGGAACCAGAGATGAACTATGAATATCAAATGGCCTACAATTCAGATTATTCCCAGGACCTGCTTGAAGACAGTGATTTATGGGATGATGTTGAAAAACATGATTTAAAAACCCATCATTCCGATGATTTTAGGTTTTGTTTTGGTTCTTGCTTAAGAAACAATAAAAACGACAGCCGTGTAGGTAAATCATTAATTCCAGTTATGGGAATACATGCAGATAAAAAATTAGACATGATGCTGTGGTTGGGCGATCAAGTTTATAATGACAAATACTTAGAAGCGACATTAAACAACTCCTCTATCAATGATTTTACAGAGTTGTATGAAGAGTTTTTTTCAAACGATTATGTTAAGGCAGTTTTGCCTAAAATCCCCAATTACATGGTGATGGATGATCATGAAATAGAAAATAGTTTTACTGATGGCGTTCATGAATATAGCGATACCAATTTTAATTGGTTAAATAGGAATAAAGACCGTTTGATAAATGGCATTAATGCTTTTTATTCATACCAAGCTTCTCATGGACCCATATTTGATACGCAAAAAAGCGATACAAAAGGTGTTTCTTATGTGAAAGGCCAAGATAACAATCAAGTTCCTGTTAAACATTATGCCAGTATAGATTTTGGTGATGTTGGATTGTTCTTAATGGATACCAGAAAAGAACGCAGTGATGGTGAGCTGATTTCTATTAAGCAAGAACAACTTTTTAAAGATTTTTTATCATCAGATTATCGGGTTAAATTAGTGGCGAGTTCAGTGACATTTTTGGCTGATAATCACAAAAAACCTGAAAAAACAGATAACTGGAAAAAAGCCGCAAATCAACGTGAAAGAATACTCAACTATATCATCAGTAAAGACATACAAAATGTGATCTTTCTATCAGGTGATGTTCATTCGCATTTTGCTGTCAGCTTAAATCATCAAAGCAGCAAAACAACCATCCATCAACTTGTCTCAGGATCTTTGTTCTGGCCGACTTCATTTTTGATGGATAGAATCAGGTGGTTTGAAGATGATGTTGCATTTAATCAGCCATTACACGGAGCAGAAGGGTTTTCTGTGTCTTCACCTTTATCAAAAACAGACACCGTTTTTTATGCCAGCAATGCTGTTGGATATGTGGAAATTTTGAATGATAAATTGATTTTCAAAGTCATCAAACAAGACAATCAAGTCCTAATTGATGCAGAATTGCCTTTAATGTAAAAGCAATTCGATT
>JBGCFT010000216.1:0-9943 GCA_045107085.1 Marinicellaceae bacterium
TTTGTGATTGTTTTTTCAACATACTATCCTGATTTTTTTAATTTCAACAAATGTTTTGCAATAAACCCATCAGAATTAGCCAATGATATTCATCAATCTTGGTGGCATGTATTGCGCCTGATAAGTGCGTTATTTTTACATGGAAGCTGGCAACATTGGGCCGGAAACATGGTGCTTTTTTTGATCATTGCTTTATCACTCGAGAGAAGAGTGGGTAGTTTTTGGTTCTTGATTATTTATTTTGTTTCAGGTTTTGCTGGAAACATTGCTAGCCTTTATCAATTGGGTCAATCAAGTTATTATCTATTGGGCGCCAGTGGCGCTTTATCTGGTCTCTTGGGAGCTTGGTTGCTGTTGTATCCAAAACAAAACATCAGTGTTATTATTCCTATTGGTTTATACTTACAAAAAGCAAAAATCCCGATTTTGTTGTTGGCATTTACTTGGTTGGGGTTACAAATAGTTTTACAGTTAGTGGGTAATCAAGAAGACCCGATTGTTTGGGTATCTCATATTGTTGGTTTTATCATTGGTTTTTTTGTAGCTTGGCTTTATAGAATTGTAACTTGAGAGTACAATTAAGAAATGAAGGACAGCATTCTATATAAAATAATATTCTTTAACAAATCTAAGGTCTATGAACTTTATGCCAAAGAGGTGTTTTCCAGTGACATCTACGGTTTTATTTATGTTGCTGATTTGGTCTTTGATCAAAACCAGAGAATAGTCATTGATCCGGCAGAAGATAAGATTAGAGAAGAGTTTGAAAATGTCAATGTGTTGCACTTACCATTACAAAGTGTTATTCGAATAGAGGAAGTTAAAAAGAAGCAATCATGTAAAATTCGCGAAATTAAAAAAGGTGAAAATATTACACAGTTGCCAAGTATACCCAAATAAAACAGATGAATAAAGAGCATATATTAGTAGTTGACGATGAACCAGATATTCGAAATCTCATATCTGATATTTTAATTGATGAAGGCTATTCTGTTTCAATTGCAGCCAATGGCGAAGAAGCCAATCAACAATTAAAAAACAAACAACCACAGCTTATTTTATTAGATATTTGGATGCCAGATATTGATGGCATAAGCCTCATGAAGAGTTGGAATGAAAATAATTTAGTCAGCGCTCCAATTGTTATGATGTCTGGACATGGAACAGTAGAAACGGCAGTTGAGGCAACTAGGTTAGGAGCCAAAGACTTTATTGAAAAGCCTTTGTCTTTAGCTAAATTACTACAAACAGTGACTGATACCTTGGCACAATTTGAACAAGTGACAGAACCCTCAAGCTCATCATGTGGAGCTGTTATTGACCCTATAGGTAATTCACCAGCCATTACTCAACTAAAAATAGCGCTAGACAAAATATATAAAACAAAAAACCACATCGTTATTGAAGGTGAAAGTGGCGTAGGAAAATATTCTACTGCCATGTTAATTCATCAAAGAAGACACAAAAATAAGCAACCCTTTGTTTTATTAGATGCGATGAATGTGGATGACTCTTTTGAGCAAAAACTCACTCAGTTTAATGGTTATTTTATGCAAGCCAATAATGGCACTTTGATTATTAATAACATAGATGCATTGTCAATGACCCAACAGTCAACCTTGCTTTCCTGTCTAAAACACAAGCAATTCACTGTATTTAATCAAAATTCAACCCAAGCAATAAATTTTCAAATAATAACTATTTGTATAAACGACCTATGTCATCTTGTTTCTACCAATGATTTTTCTGGGGAATTATATGAGATTCTTGCTGAAGTTAAACTTGATTTACCCGCTTTAAAAGACAGGCAAGAAGACATACCAGAACTATTAAATCATTACGTCAATACATTACCAGACGAAGAAAACACGCCCTATCGAAAAATGTCTTTTGCAGCGCAAAATTTATTGAGAAACCACCATTGGAAAAACAACATTCTCGAGCTTAAAAATACTGTTAGACAATTGCAACTTTTGGGTGGAGATGGTGAAATTTCAATGGATGAAGTTAATTCAATGTTAGAAGTTGATGAGACCATAGAATCTACTAATCACTCTTGGTATGATTTACCTTTAAGAGAAGCCCGAGAAGCGTTTGAAAAAGACTATTTAACCCATCAACTTAAGCGGGTAGAAGGCCGTGTTGGGAAACTGGCAAAAGTAGCGGGTATGGAAAGAACCCATCTATACAGAAAATTAAGGGCATTGAATATTAACCCAAAAGATGTGATGAAAACATGAAGATTCTGGTGTTAGGAGCGGGTCAAGTTGGGGCCTCAATTGCAGAACATCTATCAAAAGAAATGAATGATGTTACAGTTGTAGATACCAACTTAGAAAAGTTGATGGACATGCAAAATCGACTGGATTTACGGGCTGTTCATGGCAATGCTTCACACCCAGGAGTTTTAACAAGAGCAGGAGCTGAAGATGCAGACATGGTGGTTGCGTTGACCAATAGTGATGAAATTAACATGGTCGCCTGTCAGGTTTGCCACAGTATTTTTCATACACCATTAAAAATTGCACGAGTCAGACAATCGGAATATTTAGATTACCCTGATTTATTTAATTCAGACCACATGCCTATTGATGTATTTATTAGTCCGGAGAGATTGGTAACAGAACACATCAGAAGATTAATAGATTATCCAGGAGCTTTACAGGTAATGGATTTTGCCCATGGTATTGCTCAATTGGTAGCGATTGTAGCAGACAATGAAGGTCCGTTAATTGGTCATCACCTTAGAGAAATTCATAATTATATGCCAGAAGGTGTAGACGCCAGAGTTGCGGCCATATTTAGAGACAATAAACCTATTTCTCCAGATGGGGATACAGTCATAAAAATTGGTGACATGGTTTTCTTTTTTGCTGCAAAAAAAGACATAAAGCCAGTTATGAGCACCTTAAGGCACCGGGATAAGCCCGTTAAAAAAGTCATACTAGCTGGGGGCGGTAATATAGGGTTTAGTTTGGCTAAAATGTTGGAAGAAAGTCATTCAATTAATGTCATAGAAGCGGATAAAAAACGTTCAAGATTTATAGCCGAAGAACTCACCAAAGCATTAGTTATTAAGGGGGATTGTACTTCTGAGGAAATCTTGTTTGAAGAAAATATTGACCAATGCGATATATTTTGTGCCGTTACAAATGATGACCAGACAAACTTGTTATCTGCATTAATGGCAAAAAAAATGGGAGCTGACAAAGTATTGACCTTAATTAGTCGTCACAATTATGCACAACTATTGGAGCGCGATCAAATAGATATTGCAATTTCTCCTCAGCATATAACCATTGGTGGTCTATTGGTTCATGTTCGAAAAGGAAACATGGCGCGTATTCATTCACTGCGTAATGGAGCAGCCGAAGCCATTGAAGTTGTGGTTCATGGAGATGCATCTACTTCGAGAGTTATTGGAAAGCAATTACAAGAGATTAATTTACCGCCCGGCACAACCATTGGTGGAATCATTCGCGGTAAAAAAGTCATCATTGCCCACAGAGAAGTGGTGGTAGAACACGAAGACCATATTATTTTGTTTGTGACAGACAAAAGAAACATTAATGATATCGAAAGGCTGTTTCACGTTAGCCCTACATACATGTAATGGCAGGTTCATATTACTTCATCAATGTTCTCTAACAAATAGCACTTCTAAAGCAAATTTAATAGCCATTAACTAGTGAGATTCAAGATTAGTTTTGAGGTACAAGGCTTAAAACCATAAATCACTTCTTTTTAATCCACCGTTCAACACCAGCAGTTTTAATAATCATTTGTTTGATTTTTAGATAATCACCAGATAGAAGGTGGTTGAAATTTTCTTGTCGATTCTTATTTCCAAATTTAACTTCTATTAGAGTATTCGGTCCATGATTAGAGGTGACTCTAATTTTTTTATGGACTTCTTGATATGTTCCATCTTCAGCAACTACAACCTCATTTGCACAACAACCTGATGAAATATCTTTATCTTCAAAGAATTGAATGTTGAGAAAGTTGGTAATTAAACTGGCAATGCTTTCTTTGTCTATTTGTTTTTGGTGTGTACCTAATTTTTTCACGCCATTTAACCCTTGATAAATCATACTGCCATTTCCAAGGATAATAATTTCATACTTAGGACACTTTGACCCTCTTGCACACGCAAAGTATTTTAATTTGATAAAAACTTGATCATCAAAAACTCTTTCGTCATCATCATCTTGAGAATTTACGTTTTGAGATAATAAAACTATCAATAGAATATAAATTCTGAATTTTAAAGACTTCATTTGCTTAACTTGCTCTTTGTCTCATCGCTTCAAACAAAGTAATGCCCGTTGCCACCGAAACATTTAAACTTTGAACGCTTCCATACATAGGAATATGAATCAGAAAATCACAGTGTTTTCTAACCAATGGCCTGATGCCTTTGCCTTCATTGCCTAAAACGATACCAATGGAGCCTTTAAAGTCTGCTTGGTAAATAGGTGTTGAATCATCGGCCAGATCGGTTCCTGCTATCCAAACACCATTATCTTTTAATATTTCTAAAGATTTTACGATATTCGTTACCTGATAAATCTTCAATGTTTCAGCAGCTCCAGCTGCAGTTTTTTTAGCAACAGGGGTTAATCCAGCTGATTTATGTTTTGGAAAAATAACCATGTCAACACCAGCAGCATCGGCGCTGCGCAAACAAGCACCTAAGTTTCGAGGGTCTTCAATATTATCCAAAATCAAAATCAAAGGAGACTCAACACTATTAATATCTGATTTCAAATCAGACTCATCAGGCAACTTAGGCACTTTAATGAGTGCAATAATGCCCTGGTGCCTTTCTTTACAATGTTTATTTAAGTATTGAAGTTTCTCAAAGGATAACTGCAAACCTAAATTTCTAGCTGCAGTAACAACGTTATCTAGTCTTGGGTTTCGACTATTTTGAACCACAACAATTTGCACAATATTTTCAGGGTGTTGTGAAATTGCACTTTCTAATGCATGGATACCAAAAATCCATTCAGTTTGGGTTTTATTCATGGCAATACTTACAATTTCTCGACAAAATCAAAATCAATTTTTCTTTGATCAATTGAAACTGAAGCCACTTTAATTTTAATTTTATCAGCTAATTGAAACACTGAGCCACCTCTTTCGCCAACCAATTTATGTTGAATTGACTCATGGCGGTAATAGTCATTGGGTAAAGATGTGACATGAATTAGGCCATCGACCATAATATTGTTTAGAGTAACAAAAACACCAAAATGGGTCACGCCAGAAATGATTCCTTCCATTTCGTCTCCGATAAATTGTTCCATAAACATACATTTTAATCGCGCATCGACATCTCGGGATGCCGTTTCAGCACGGCGCTCATTATGTGAACATTGAATACACATGTCTACGGCTTTTTGTGGAGAATAGATGTATTTTTTTGGTTTATTTTTCTTAACAATATATTCGATTGCCCGGTGAATCATTAAATCAGGATAACGTCGAATTGGAGATGTAAAATGCGCATAATATTCTAACGCCAAACCAAAGTGGCCTCCATTTTCTGCTTCATAAGCGGCTAAGCTTTGAGAACGTAATAAAACACTTTCAATCAAATTGACATCCTCACGTCCTTGAATCTGTTGAATTATGTTTTCAAAATCTTTGGGTGCAACAGGATCACTGAAGTTAGGTTTAATGCCAAGAGATTGAAGAAAAGATTTTAAATCCGATATTTTTTGCAGAGGTGGCGTATCATGAACCCGATATGCCGCTGGCACTTTGTGTTTACTGACAAATTTTGCGGCACTAATGTTGGCTGCAATCATGAAAGCCTCGATGAGTTTATGTGCATCATTCCTGCTATACGGAGTAATACTAGAAACCTGTCCTTCAGCATTTATAGAAATATGTACATCTGTAGAATTAAAGGTAATGGCTCCTCGCTTAGCCTTCTCAACTGACATGGCTTTGTATAGAGCATTCATTGTATCTAGTGATGTAGTTACATCATTTTGCCATTTATCTTGTTTTGTGCCTTTGTCTAAATAGCTCCAGCATTGATTATAAGTGATTCGTGCATGAGAGTGCATGACTCCTCTATAGAAGTTGTAAGACTGAATTTGACCAGACGCATTAATTTGCATATCACAAACCATACACATTCTGTCAACATGCGGATTAAGCGAACAAATGCCATTGGATAGTTCTAAAGGCAACATAGGTATTACTTTTCCAGGAAAATAAACAGAGGTACCGCGTTTGAAGGCTTCTTTGTCTAATTCAGAATTGGGCGGAACGTATTTTGAAACATCCGCAATGGCAACAATTAAACGCCAGCCTTTATCGTTTTTCTCAGCATAAACGGCATCATCAAAATCTCGGGCATCTTCACCATCAATGGTCACTAATGGCAAATGTCGAATGTCTTTGACATCTTCGGTTAAATCTTCATCAGCCACTTGAGAAGGAATATATGAAACAACGCGATCAAAATCTTCAGGCCACTCATGCGGTAACTTTTGAGCCGCCATGGTGAGTTCCATGGCCAAACGAGAATTTAGTTTTTGTCCCAATATGGCGATAACTTCACCAATGGCTGGTCGGTGCCTATTCGGATATTCATTAATTAATACAGTAACAAAGTCGCCATCATTGGCAGTGGCTTCACTCCCTGATGGAATAATGATGTCATCAATTGCAGTGTTATCAGGTTCCACAATGCCTTGGCCATTTTTATTGAAAAATTTACCCACCAAAGTTTTGTGAGCGCGTTCTAAAACTTCAACAATGTAAGCTTCTTCTTTATTTTTTCTACGACCTGATTGTATGTTAGCAAGAACAGTGTCACCATCCATGACTTTACGCATTTCTCGCGGTAATATAAAGCTGTCCTGTTCTAACTCTGATGAAACCAAAAAACCAAATCCATCAGCATGCGCTTGCACTATGCCTTTAATTAAATCGGTTTTATCACGAACACCATAGCCTTTTTTTCTGTTAATAAACAAAGAGCCATCATTGATCATGGCATTGAGTCTGCGTCTTAAACCTTCCAGTTGCATTTCGTTGGTTACACCAATTTTATCAGCAATTTTATGCACAGATAAGATCTTATCTTGAGAAGTTAAAAATGCCAACAAAGCCTGTCGAGAAGGAATCGGGTTTTCGTATTTGTTAGATTGTTCGGAAAAATGTGGATCGGAGATTTTAAAGGGGTTTTTACTTTTTTTTCTATTCATGGCCGCATTATATCACACGAGTCAAATGATATAGCAAGCAAACAAGCGCACTCTTACCTTAGATTATAGTTTTTGTTAACAATTAGAGGATTTTGAAATTAATTTGAAACAGAACACAACAGTTGCACCATTTAGTTAGGGGGCAAATCTTGCTTAGCCATGAGTTTTTTCCAACTTCTAATCCCAATAAAAATCAAAACAATATATAAAGCAAACAGTAAAGCCGTTAAATACATATCTTTTTGCCAAAATAAATAAATAGACAAAGTATCAACTACTAACCAGTAATACCAGTTTTCAAATATTTTTCTAGCTGTCATTAAAGTGGCTACCACAGCCAAAATAGCAACAAAGGCATCTATATAAGGAAATGAGGCGCCCAAATAATCCATAAAATAACCAATTAATGGTGTCAGCACCAGACAAACAAGTAAAATTTTAGTATGTGTTGAAGGTGAGAGAGAGCTTATTTTAAGTTTAACTGTGCTGCCCTGTTTATCCCATTGATGCCATCCATAAACAGCCATAATTAGATAATATACGTTCAAAATGGATTCTGAATATAACACCACACTATAAAAAAGATAGACATAAATAGAGGTAGAAATAAAACCATAAAACCAGCACCATTTATTCTCTCTGATGGCCAATATCAAGTACAGAATAGCAGAAATAACAGCAATTACTTCAAGCACAGATTGCGCAAGAAAAGCCTTTTGGATGTTTTGGATAATTTCGTTCATAATTTACAGATAATATAGCAGACGCTAACTTACACCTCGCAGTCATTAACTTCAAGGTTAACAAGTTGAGTCTTTCATTTTAATATAAAAAATGATAGAGTAATTTTTTATAAATAGAATGCCAGCTATGAAAAAAACAATATCTTTCGCAACTCTTTTCTTATTACTCGTCAATTTCATCAGTCAGGCAAAAGGGCTACCTAAAAATCAACTTGAAGAAAAGATTGATGCGCTTGTATCAGCTGAAATCAATGATAAAACTCCCGGACTAATTATCGGTATTGTTCATAAGGAAGAGATAATCTTCAGTAAAGGATACGGCCTTGCCAACCTTTCTCACAATATTCCCAATAACCCAAAACTAGTTTATAACACAGGATCAGTGAGCAAACAATTTCTTGGCTATGCTTTTGCGATGTTACACGTTGATGGAAAGTTACACCTTGATGATCCAGTAACAAAGTTTTTGGAAGATTGGCCTGAATTTGAACATAAAGTGACATTAAGACACCTGCTTTCACATACCAGTGGCTACAGAGAGGCCTATACCATGTCAAATTTAGCTGGCAGAATTGTGGGCATTGATTATCTCTCTCGAAAAGAATGCCTAGATGTTGTCAGGAACCAACCAGAATTAGAATTTATTCCAGGTTCACGTTATACTTATAACAGCACATCCTGGGTTATATTATCTGAAGTATTAAAAAAAGTAACCGGTCAAGAATCAGATAAATGGGTTAAGGAGAATATTTTAAAACCCTTAAAAATGGACAGCACCCAAATTGAAAGCTTTGTCGGCGAAGTGATCAATAATGCTGCAGAATCTTATGCGCTTGAAGAAGAAAAGGGTTATGTTAATTATAAAAGTAATAGAGCCATATTTGGAGCAGCTGAAGTCTACTCTAATATTCCAGATATGGTTAAATGGATGAATAACTTCAAAACTGCAAAAGTTGGTGGTAAAAAAGTCAATGAGCTGTTTCTTAAACCATTTGTTTTGAATGACGGAACCAATTCAGAATATGCTTTAGGGATAAATAATGGCTCATATAAAGGAGTAAAACGGTATAGACACACAGGAGGGCACGAAGCGTTTTCCACACAGTTAAGTTATTTTCCTGAACATGATTTAGGAATATTTACTGTTTCAAACTTTGGGGGTAAAGCCTCTGTCCCGACATCTAAAATTGCAGATATTTTACTTGCTGAACATTTAATGGACCAAGCAGCCAATAAAAATATTGAGATAGATAAATCACAGCTTGAGAATTTTGCAGGACTATATTTATCTGAAAATCATAATAGTTCCATTGAATTAACAATGCTTGATGGCGCTTTACAAAGGGGCAATACTCGTCTTATTCCAATCTCAGAAAACACATTTTTATATGAAGGCAGTGACACGAAAATCCTGATTGAATCGACTAAAGGACAAACACAATTAATACCACTTAATAGAGCAAAACAAAGCTATTTAAAAGTGGATCAATGGCAACCTAAAGCAACTGATTTAATCACCTATAAAGGCGACTATTGGAGCGATGAGTTAGAGGCCCTATACCATTTGGTAATTAAAGACAATAAATTAACTGTGCAATACAGGTGGCTAGATGACATAAAATTAAACCCTGTTACTAAGGATGTATTTGTTTCGGATTGGGGGTTTTATGTGACATTTAACCGCAATGAAAAAAATGAAATAACTGGCTTGAGTGTTAGTTCTGGCCGGACGCTCAATGTCATATTTAATCGTTAAGAGTGGTATAATATCCATTGATTGATAAACACTAAAAATTTGATGAATTTATCTGTCATTTGCTTTTACTTCGTATAAATATGCCGCTAAATTTTTGCCTGGATCATCATCAAATTTTTCGTCATTGATTCTTAAGTCTTGAATTCTGTCGATTCGGAAGTTCCGAAAATCTTGGCGTTTTTCGCACCAGGCTGTCAGCAACCAAACAGGATTGA
>JBGCFT010000217.1:0-3854 GCA_045107085.1 Marinicellaceae bacterium
TAACAAATGGAGCTGGCAAAGGCTTAGGTGGTGGGATTTTCGTCTTACATTCAACGACCAATTCTAATGGTAACAATCAAGGCATGCCAACTCAATTAGCCACTGTCACTGCATGCGAGCTTAGTTTCTCGAATAACACCGCTGCTGACGATCCTAATAGTATTCAAAATAATGATGATGTTTTTGATCTGTCTTCTCTTATGAATGCATCAAATGGAATGCCGCTGAGTACTCAATGTAGCAATGAAATTGAAATCAGAGGAAACACTCAGGAAATTAATGACAATGATGCCTCTCCACGAATTGAGGATCATACAGATTTTGGTCTTGTACATAATGATGAATCGATCACAAGAACATTTACAGTTCACAATGTAGGCAGTGCAAATTTAAACCTTACTGGCTCTCCTATTGTAGAAATTAATGGTGTTGATGCAGCAGATTTTTCTGTTTCTTCACAACCTAATAATAGTATTGCCTCAGGAGCCTCAACAAGTTTCGGAATTACTTTTAATCCAGTATCCATCGGTATAAAACAAGCCATCATTAGTATTGCTAATGATGACAGTGATGAAAACCCCTATAACTTTAATATTAAAGGGCTTAAAGTCGCACCAGAAATAGATGTTTCGTTTAACGGTTTAACAATTGAAGATGGCGATACCACACCAGAATTTACTGATGGAACTTATTTAGGTGCGGTTGCAGTGGTAAGTGGTCCAATTTCTAAAAGTTATGAAATAAGTAATTTGGGCAATGCAGATTTAATCTTAACTGGTTCTCCGAAAATTGAAATAATTGGATCTCATGCCAGCGAATTCAATGTTATTCAAATGCCAAATGATAGCCTTATATTACCCAATCAAAGTTTAACTTTTGCAATTGAGTTTGATGCAGCTTCAGCTGGCATCAAAGACGCAACTGTTTTAATTGTTAGCAATGATACCGATGAGAGTTTATATAACTTTGATATCAGTGGATTGGGATTGGCACCAGAAATCGATATATCGGGTAATGGTTTTGAAATCACCAACGGAGATAATACACCATCAACTGGTGATAATACCAACTTTGGATCAACCCAAGTTACTGGAGGAAATGTTAAACATCAATTTGATATTTTTAACAACGGTAATATCAATTTATCTTTAGAAACATTCCCATATGTTTCAATTTCTGGGGCCGATGCATCTAGTTTTTTAATATCAAATATTCCACAAACAGATATCATAGAACCTAATGAATCCGAACCGTTTTCAATTGTATTTGATCCAAGTAGTAGCGGTGTAAAATCAGCAGTTGTCACAGTAACCAGTAATGATGTTGATGAAAGTGAATATACATTTAACATTCAGGGTTTGGGTCAACCCACAATAACTCTATCTAGTGTTAATGCAGAAGTAAATGAAGGCGATGTTGTCATGTTTGATGCTCAATTGGATGTATCAACAGATAGCGATACATTAGTCAATTTTGTTATAACAGGAGAAGTGGATTCAAATGACTTTGAATCTCAATTATCAGGTCAAGTTAATATTGAATCTGGACAAACTATTGCTGAAATCAATTTATTAAGCATCGAAGATAATATCAACGAAGGATTGGAGATTTTTGATATAACCATAAGTCAATCAAACCCTGATATTGTTTCTGAAAATATAACATTAATGGGCAGTATCGATGATGATATAATATTCACTAATGGTTTTGAGAATAAATAACACATGTCAAAAATATATAAAAACATAGTTTATGTAGCTGGTTTACCGCGATCAGGTTCGACGCTTATGTGTCAATTATTAGGCGAAAACCCAAGCATTTATAGCACGGGTCACTCTTCTCCTTTAGCTAACACACTAAAAAGTTTAAGAGCACGATTAAGTGATGATCCGTTTTTGCTATCGCAATTGGATGTTGATTTTGATTTGGTTTATAAAAGATTAACTAATTCATACAGGGGTTTTGTGAATGGTTGGTTTGAAGAAACCGATAAATCGATAGTGGTCGATAAAAATCGTAGCTGGCTAAATGGACTAGAAACACTCAACCACCTTGATCCTGATTTTAAAATGATTGTTTGCATTCGTGATTTAAGGCAAATATTTGCCTCCATCGAATCTCGCCATCAAAAAACATCCTTAATCGATTTTCCTGATGACATGGCAGATTTAACCACTTATGAAAGAGCGGATAAATTGTTCTCTCCTCAAGGCGTAGTTGGCAGGCCTTTACGTTTAATAGGTCAATTACAAGATGTTCCCGTCGATTTGCAAAAGCATTTGTATTACGTGATTTTTGAAGACTTGATGCATGAACCAAAGCGCGTTATGAATGAAGTCTATGATTGGATCGGCGCTAATAAACACGAAATTGACGCTAATAATTTAACAGTGAAAGCTCACGAAAGCGACAGTTATTACCGTTTTAAATACCCTCACAAAACCCATAACGCTATTAAGCCGCCTGCAATTCACGATGTTCCTACAAGAATCGGTAACGACATTGCAAAAGAATTCGAATGGTATTTTAAATTGTTCTACCCTGGTATTTTGTAAAACATAACTCTATAAGCGACCACCAATTTTGAGGTCACAAAATGTATTTACGTTTTATTTTTAGTTACTCATAAAAGCTTTTTGAATTAACAAAAAGGAACAAACATATCTAAAAAATGAAATTAAATGATACCGAAAAATGAGGTATTACGCCTCTATTATTAAGCCAATTAAAAGAAGAGCCATGTCTATACTTAAAAAATTAAACTACCTTGTACTGATCTTATTTGTTTTTGCCAGTGCAATACAAGCTCAACCAACTCCACTTGTTGAACCAATATTTGATGTACCGAATCAAGCCAAGTTTGTTGATTTAATGGGTAACAATGCTAAAAGCGGTCGATCTGATGAAGGCGATGCCATTTTCAAACCTGCTTCGTTAGAGGCCTTGTTGTCTCACAAGGGTCAATTCGTTATAGGTTCAGAACCTGAAGTCATTACTCTGAAAAAACCAGTAACCTCTTTATTATTGCATGTTAATTCTTTCAATTCTGATGTGGTAGTCGAGATGACAGCCTATCGTGGCGAGCATGGATTAGGTTCGCATCTTTTTACAATGGATGATAAAGCGCGACCCAGTTCAGTAGCCGCCTCAGATGGTGTAATGGGTCTTCGATCACGTGAGTCATTTGATCGAATTGAACTACGTGTTGCACATGCACCCGAAGGTAATTCAGTCATTACTCTCGATGTGGCATGGGCTGAAGTTGCCACAAAATCTGAAAATCGTGGTAGTACTGGTAACGACATAGCAGTACTCTGCCAGACGCCACTTGGCATCGCTCATAATATTGCATTTGGTGCATCCCTTGTGCCTGGGGCAGGAGTTATTGCGCAAGGCACTGCTTATGCCACAAATTTGGCGCTGAAATGGTGTCTCACATATATTGAACCACCTGAAAGTAGAAGCATACGAGTTCCTCCGGGAGTCTGTGAGGTGGAATTCGAACAACCACACATGTCTTACGAATACGAAAATATTTTAGGTGTCAGTTTAGAAACTAACACTAATTGGGGAGATTTAGGCTCGCCCACGGTTTATCACCATAATTCCGAGGTCGATGTGGTGTTGCTTTATAACCAACCGACACCAGAAATTTCACCTAGTCTTGACCTAGGTTTTTGGGCAGAATCAGGTTCATTAGAAGCCACAGATCGAATTTATGAAGACTGCCGTGAACATGGTTCAGTACGTTTCAGTCAACTTGATGGTACAGGTCCGAGGTACGAATGTCCCTATGTAGATGAGCGTGTGTTGAGTTTTCCAATTGGTGATCGCCAGTTACGTTGGCGTGTCAA
>JBGCFT010000218.1:0-15023 GCA_045107085.1 Marinicellaceae bacterium
ACAAGTGGCGATTAAAGTTTTTTCTCCCAGAGACAACTCTTCAGAATTACTCAATCACTTTATAAACGAACAAAAAATATTGTCGCAATTTTCTCATCCCAATATTGTTGAAATGTTACATGGTGGCAAGACTGACGATAATATTGTCTATTTGGTTATGGAGCTCATAAAAGAGGCCCAACCTATTAGTGAATTTTGTAAGATTAACCACTGTTCAACAAAACAAAAAATTCAATTTATCGCAGAATGTGCAGATGCGTTAAGCTATTCACATGCCAATTTAATTATTCACAGAGATTTAAAGCCTGATAACATACTCATAGATAGTCACAATAAACTCAAAATAGTTGATTTTGGCATTGCCAAATTAATTAACAATGAAGTTTCTGGTAACAAAACGACTTTGATGGCATTAACACCAAGTTATGCTGCACCTGAACAAATTAATTCTCAAAAAATCACAGTAAAAACTGATATATTTTCATTGGCCGTTGTGGCTTTGGATTTACTCACAGAAGAAGCACCCTTACCAATTAATCGTTTGATTAAATCGTGTGCAGATGATGAAAGTCACATTGATCTCATATTAAAAAAGTTAAGAATCGATAAAGATTTAAAAAATATCCTGCATAAAGCCATATCTCAAAATCCAGATAGTCGATACAGTAGCATGCAAGCATTTTGTGATGATTTAAATAATTGGCTCACACAAAAACCAGTGAACGCCACATCACAATCCTTGTTATACAGAACTAAAAAATTTGCACAGAGGCGCTCTGCCTTATTTGCAACGCTGGTATCATTTGCCTTTTTTTTAGTCATATCATCATTTGTTAGTTATCAGCAATATCAACAAATAAAGATAGAAGCAGAAAAAGCAGATTTTGTTAAGCAATTTATGTTAGATTCATTTAGGAGTACAAATCCCGATTTAAATAAGGGCGAAAATGTATCTGCAAAAGATTTATTAAAAGCCTCGGCTGATAAACTCAATCAAGAATCAAAATTAGACTCGGAAATCACATTTGAATTGTTACAAACTTTGGGCATTGCATATGGTGCTATTGGAGTCCCAGATCAAGCAGTTGAATTACTTGAAAAATCTCTACAAATACAACCTGAAGATTCAAAATCATTGTCTTATTTGGCCTTACATATGTTTGACCTTAAAGATTCCAATACTTTGGATGCGTTTTTAAACAACATCAATCTGAACAAATTTACTTCAAATCATGATAAGGCCCGGGTTCTTCGAGTACTGGCTAAAATTGATGCACGTAACTCACAAATGGATACAGCCATGGTGAATTTAAATAAAGCATTAGAGCTCAGTAAAATCGAAAATGATAACATTGAGGAAATCTTGTCTTTAAAGTTATTGGCTGAATTTTATTATTTGCAGTCAGAACCCAAAAAAGGCATTGAAGTACTTAAATCCTCATTGCTACAAGTTGACAGTAAAACACCATTAACACTCATTCTTGGATTAAAGAGTGATTTAGGAACCTTATACAATGATATTGGTGAATACGATCTTGCGTTGGTTGAATTACAGCAATCTGAAGAGCAAATAAGAAAGATCAAAGGCGATAAAAATTTAGAGCTCAGCAAAGTTTTGGGACAAAAATCAGGAACATACAGGGCTCTGGGGCAAATGGATAAGGCCAAAATTGCAGCGAATGAATCTCATCAAATTAATCTAGAAGTATTTGGTGCGAACAATATTAACACCGCTTCTTCTTTGAATATGCTTGCCATTATTTCCTATCAAACTGGTGATATACCAGCAGCGATTGAACAAATGCAGAAAGCCATTGATATTTTTGAACTCAATCAGTCTGATGAATATACTGATACATTAGAATTAAAAACTAATTTAGCGGCTTTATTGAATATTTCTAATAGAAATGAAGAAGCTCTCATTCTATTAAGAGAAATTCATACAAAACAATTGGCTATTCTGGGCGAAAAACACGATTCTACAATATACAGTCAACAAGTTCTTGCCAGAACATTAGCCAAATTAGATCAAATTCCTGAAGCGCTAAAACTGGCAGAAAATGCAGCACAAAACTCTAAAGAACTATTAGGCATGAAAAACCCTTTAACGGCTGGAGCCATGTTCACTTTAGCTTCTATTTATCAAAAAGATAATCAAAATATAAAAGCTCTAGAATTGTATCAAAATATTAAAAACAATAATTTAATCAAACCCAGTCACCCCAAATATCCTGAGTTACTTGAGTCACTGTCATTATTAACCGCTATTAAAAATAAAGATTAAATATTTGATCCATACATAAAATTTTCTGACTCTCTGTGATTTTTCATTCAAATCCAGATAGAAATAATTGATCTGCTACTGCGGTTATTGTTGCAGTACCAAATGCACCGAAAAAACCAGAACCAATAATTTCTCTTGATAAAGTTGTCTCTTCTGAATCTATTGTTTTTCTAATAGTAATTATCCCACCTGTCAATTTACCAGAGATGTTGTCGAAATTTGCATTGATTATATCAACCTGAGTGTTTTCATTAACCTCATCAAAAAAAGTTTTGACATCAATCATGCCTGATCCTAGTCCAACAATAGTAGAATCACTGGCATCGATGATAAAATTTAGTATATTAAAATCAGGATTTTTAATATTTGAAATTTCACCTCTCAATGACACATTAGATAAATTAGGCGCTCCTTTATTTAAGGTTTTTGTAATATAAGCTTGGCCATGAGAATCTATATAACCTTGCATTTGAATTTGTCTTTCATCCTTTAACCCCTCAGAAAGAATGTTAGCATTATCTTTGGTTTGTGGGGTTTGATAAAATATTGTATTCATTACTGTAATACTTTTATTCAATTCAATATCATTGGGTTTGATTGGAAAAGTTACTTCAATGCGGGTATCTAAAAATCGAATACTATCTGCATTGATTTCTGAAGTTACAGAATCAAACATTCCTTGAACTTCTATATTTATGGCTTCGTTAATAAAGCTTTTTTCACCATTTATATATTCTGTAGCATTATTAACATTAACCCTTATATCATCTAACCAAAAATCTTGTCCTTGCGTTGCACTAATAAATCCTTGCAGAACCGAAGGCAATACAATTTTTTCCTCAGACAAACGGTTTCTTAACAAACATCGAATACTTGTAATGGTTTCAATGGGTGAACCCGCTATATAGTTTTTATCTGCAGCCATTTTGACTTCAACCAAACTGCCATTATTAAAACCTGAATCACAATCAATGATATTTTCTGCGGAACGATTGATATGCAAATTGCCGATTCTAAAATCATTATCATTGACTTGAGCAGCAAATCCTCTTATTTTCCATTCCTGATTATGCAGCATGACTTTGGTTGCCATTAGACTATTATTTGAGCTTAAATAACCGCTAATTGTTAATTCTTGACCCAAATTTAATGAAGACGGATATTCGATATTTGTATCTGATGTGATTAATACAGGTTGTTCCAGTACAGTTAAAGGATCAAGAGATGTAATGGGCCCTTTTAAATTTGTGATTAATTCTATGGCATTAATAGTACCAGAATCGACAGTAGCATTGACATCATTATTCAAAGTAAATGTAGATTTAAAACCACTGCCAATAATTTCTAATATTTCAAGATCGATGGGCTCCTGATCTAAATAAATCATAGAGTTTTCATCAATGACAAAATTTCGAGTTTTGTTAACATCAAAAAAACCACTGCCAATAATTTCTCTGGATTGTGATTCATGCTCAACAGCATAAATTGGAGAAATTAAGGTATTAAGACCTAGTAGTAAAGCTAATAAATATTTAATCTTCATAATAGTATAGTCCTAAGCCTATCGTGTTTTCTGTAGGCTCGTCAATTTGTTCAGTATTTTTAATTTTTTGCGTTAATTTTTGATCTAAGGTGTGAAGAAAAAAGGCAGATTCATCTTTTATGTATATCTCAAGTGGTTTAACTAAAGAATCTGGAACGTTTCTCTGGATTATTGATCGTTGAAATTTTTTATCATGATTGTTAATATTTGTATTGTAAGTTAATGTATCTAACAAACCACCTGCAGATAAACTAATATTTTCAAGCGTTATTGCCTGATCTTTTCCTGCAAGATATATGTATTCTTTTTGTAAAAGTGTAACTGTATTTTTTTCAACTGAAATGGCATTAATGTGTTTAAGCTCATCTAAAACTGCTCTGGCAGTAATCCCACCACTGTATTTTTTTACCAAAGATTCAAATGAAATATCTCCAACTAATGGAAGCTCTTTGGGTTCATTCATTTCTAAATAATCGCTATCACTTATCCAGCCGCTGATAACTTTAGTTGCCCGGTTCCAGTTTTGTTCAGAAGCATTGACTAAACTGTCCATTTTTAAAACTTTATCAACATCCACACGGGTTAAGCCTGTGATTACAGCAATACGGGATTTTGTGTGTTTTTTTCCATCAACTGCAAATTCTTTATTATTTTGAGCCACATCTACATAGGCTTGTTTGAGCCATTTAGCTGCCGTTTTATATGGAATCAAATTTCTTAAAAAAATAGTAACGATTGGCTTAAACAGTCGATAGGCTAAATAACTCAACATTTTATCTAGCTTATTATTCATTCAGTATTCTCAACTCAATTATTTGAATTTATTATTGTAACAAACTTAATCCTATCACAATCAATAAAGTAAATTTTTTAACAGAAAATCACAACAACCAGGCAAATTAATTAGAATACTGAAAAAAATTCATAAAAAAGTATTCAATTTAAACACTAGCAATGAATAAGATGTGACAAAATTTGGTATTCGGTTTGAATTGAAACAGTTCAAAAACTGCCATTGATAAAGGTAAAGTTTTATTCATTACTTTCAGCAAAAAATATACAATTAAGAACACCTATCAGTTAATATAAAGATAGAAATGTAAAATAGTAAAACTAAAATACTTAAAGACCACTAATAAAATAAATAAACTCAACATTTTACGTTTCATGTTTTCATCTATTCAGAGGGTTTGGATTGAAAGTACGGAATCAGACGTGTGATTTTTTCAGACCCCATTTTTTTCCTCAGGTCAGTTTTTTTATCAACCATATTTTTAACTAAGGTTTTCTGTAATTGCTAGAAACTTGATTAATGGCAGCTATAGTCCAACGCGAATTAGAGTGACACAAAGCCACTGCTAGAGCATCAGCAGCATCTTCTTGAATTTTTTCTTTTATCTGCAGCAATAACGAAACCATGTATTGAACCTGTGTTTTAGCAGCAGAACCTTTACCCACAACCGATTGTTTGATTGCTTTAGGCGCATACTCATAAACGGGTAAATCCATCGCAACTGCCGCACAAATGGCAGCACCTCTTGCTTGACCAAGCTTTAATGCAGATCCAGCATTTTTTGCCATAAAAACAGTTTCTATCGACACTTCATCAGGTCTATATTTGTGAATTAATGCCGTGATTTCAGTAAAAATAATTTTTAACCTATCTGGAAATTCACCATTACCACATTTAATCGGTTGAAAATGCACGACTTTCTGAATACGGCCATCTGTATCAATAATACCTATTCCTGTGGTTCTAGAACCTGGATCAATGCCTAAGATACGTGTAATGTTATTCATTCAATACAATTATTTTAAATTATCAAACGATATCATAGCTTTAGAAGCTGCTATTTTCAATGCGATAATATCAACCAATAATTAAACTCCAACTTTGAAAAAGTCATTGACACTTATCTTTGATAAAAAATAAATGAGTTTTTTTCCTAAATTATGAACCAATTAACAATATATTACGGCGTTTGTTATAAAATAATAAAAATTATTAAATTCAAATTAAATACAGAGGCACTATGAATAAATATAAATTATCAATACTGCTGTTAATATGCTCTTCAAGTGTATTTGCAGGCGGTACAATTTTACCAGCAGGTTTGTCTTTTGAAACCATTTTCTCTGCATCAAGTCCAACAGCTGTAAGACACGCAGGCGATGGCTCAAATCGTTTGTTTATTACAGAACAAGCTGGAACCATAAGAATATATGATGGACAAAATTTATTACCCACTGATTTTCTAGATATTTCTTCAAAAGTGAGTTGTTGTAGTGAGAGAGGATTACTGGGCATAGATTTTGATCCCAATTTTGCTGAAAATGGTTACTTTTATGTAAACTATACAAAAAGCAGTCCAAACAACGGCGATACCGTAATCGAACGTTATAAAGTCAGTGATGACGATCCAAATATTGCCGATCCCAATAGTGGGCAAATCCTGCTTCGCATTGATCAACCTTTTAGCAATCACAATGGTGGAGACATTCATTTTGGCCCTGATGATTATCTTTATATAGGTATGGGTGATGGTGGTAGTGGCGGTGATCCAGATAATTATTCTCAACGCAATAATGAACTCTTAGGAAAAATGTTAAGAATCGATGTAAACCCAGATATTATTTACAAAAATTCCACGGAACTTGATAATTCGTGCGGCCTAGATCAAGGCCAATATTATGTGCCATCAGACAATCCTTTTACTCAAAACGCTAATTTCTGCGGTGAAATTTGGTCATATGGATTGCGCAATCCATACCGCTTTAGTTTTGATAGCCTTGAAGGCGATTTAATCATTGGTGATGTTGGGCAAAATGCTGTTGAAGAAGTGGACTTTCAATTAGCCTCAAGTTTAGGTGGCGAAAATTATGGATGGAGATGCAGAGAAGGTGCACAAGATTTTGAGACTGATAAATGTGACAATGGCGATGTATATGTTGAGCCTGTGATTAATTTACCTCAGAACCAAAATGGCGGTTGTTCTGTTATGGGTGGTTATGTTTATCGAGGACCTATTCAAGAAATCCAAGGACTTTACATCTTTTCCGATTATTGTGGTGGAGAAATGAATTTTGCCACTATCAACTTAACACCGGGTGCATCTTGGAGTTATACCAATTTAAACGATGATGGCTTTGGTACTCGTGGGTTTGGAGAGGATGAACAAGGCAATGTCTACCAAATCTTTAATAACTCAGTTCGATTGCTGGGGATAAATCCTCAATAAAGATATAACCACTATCTATAAATTTACAAAACCGCACCTTCATCAGTGCGGTTTTTTATTCTAAAAAATTAGACTTAATGATTATTCGAACAGATTTTTAGCCAATTACTCACTTCAAATTCAAATCCGATGCTAGAATAACTTCTTTAATTTTTTGGTACTGTTTTATGTTTAAATTACTAATTTGCCTATTATTTGTTTGCCAAGTTTCTGCAAAGGAACTATTCACTCAAGATTATATAAAACAAGTATCCGAATTACGAGATTTGGCTTTAACAGATTCAACAGCCTACGACATTACTGAATCTTTAACATCTGAAGTTGGAGCTAGACTAGGCGGAAGTGAAGGTGATGCCAAAGCAGTAAAATGGGCGATTGCTAAATTTAAAGAACTCAATTTTGATAAAGTTTATACAGAACCTGTTACGTTTAATAAATGGGTCAGAGGCGTTGAAACTGCTGAAATCATCTCACCCTACCAGCATGAAATTAAGATTACGGCTTTAGGTGGCTCTCTTGCCACTTCAAAAGAAGGCATTACAGGTGAAATTGTTCATTTTAACTCGCTGCAAGAACTCAAAGATGCTGACCCTGCAATAGTCAAAGGCAAGATTACATTTATTAGTGACAAAATGGAACGTACTAAAGATGGAAGCGGTTATAGTAAAGTCAATGCAGGAAGATATTTAGCAGGTTCAATCACAGCAGAAAAAGGCGGTATCGGCGCCATTATCCGATCTATAGGCACTGATAATAACCGTGACCCTCACACTGGTGGCATGAAATCGGTTGATGTTCATACAGAAACTGGAGAAATTCGATTTCTTAACCAAAATGAAGTCGTACCCACAGGTGCTATTTCCAACCCAGATGCAGACTTATTGGTTAACATTGTCAAACGTGGCAAGCCTGTTATTTTCAAATATACCATTGGTTCTTATTGGGATGGAGAATACACATCTCAAAATGTTATTGGGGAAATTACAGGACGTGAAAAGCCAGATGAAGTGGTTGTGATTGGAGGACATCTTGATTCTTGGGATTTAGGAACAGGTGCAATAGATGATGGAGCTGGATGTGGTATCACAATGGCTACTGCTAAACTCATAAAAGATGCGGGTCTTCAACCCTACAGAACAATTCGTGTTGTTTTGTGGGCAAATGAAGAATATGGTTTGAGTGGCGCAAAAACTTATGCAAAAAATCGTAAAAATGAAATGCACAAACAAATTATTGCTGCTGAGTCAGATTTTGGCGCTGGGGCCGTTTACGCCATTGAATCCAATGTGGCTGAATATTCTCTTCCTGTGGTTGCAAAAATGGCAGAATTGCTCAAACCTTTAGGTATTGGTTACGGTGGAAACAATGGCAATTCTGGGCCAGATATTTCACCATTAAAAGCAGCAGGAGTTGCTACATTTAAGTTGGCTCAAGATGGCACCAAGTATTTTGACTTGCATCATACTGCTGATGACACAATGGATAAAATAGTCCCTGAAGAAATAGCACAAAATGTTGCTGCTTGGGTTGTTTTTGTGGCGTTAGCAGCAGAATACAAAGGAGACTTTGGTTTTAACTTAAATCAAAAAAATTAAAAAAATAGACCATGAAAAATCAATTAGAAAAGTTTGAGTCTCTTTATAAAGTCACTGTAGAAATTCCTGTTCAATGGGGAGATATGGATGCCTTTAACCATGTTAATAATGCCCAATACTTTAGTTATTTTGAATCAGCCCGAATCGCTTATTTTGAAAAATTAGGCGTCATGGGAGCGGCCTCCGATTCAAATGATGTGGCACCGATTTTAGCTGAAACAAGTTGTCGATTTAAATTGCCTCTTTATTATCCAGATAACATTCTCGTTGGAGCGAGAATCATTGAAAGACATTCGCATGGATTTCAAATGGAATATGCGATTTTCAGTAACCAACACCAGAAAATAACCTCTATTGGAACTGGAAGAATTGTCATGTTAGACTATAAAAGCCATCAAAAAATTGCTGTTAATAACCAGATATTAGAAAAAATCAACAGCATTGAAAACAAATTAATTTGAGTGAGTAATTTTCTGTGTTAAGGTTATTAGAAACGTTCTAATAATATCAAACGGGGAAATATGAATGAGCAAATTTTAATAGTTGATGACATATCTGAAAATATTCAGGTGTTAATGAATATTTTAAAAGAAAACAGCTATGAATTTTCCTTTGCCATGTCTGGATCTCAAGCCATTGACCTGCTGAAAGAAAACAGTTATGACTTGGTATTGTTAGATGTCATGATGCCAGACATAAACGGCTTTCAAGTCTGTGAGTTTATGAAAAAAGATAAACGACTTAAAGATATTCCAGTTATATTTTTAACCGCTAAAACAGACATTGACTCCATTAGTAAAGCGTTTCAAATAGGTGGCAGTGATTTTATAACAAAACCTTTTCATCCTGAGGAACTCTTGGCAAGAGTTTCAACGCATTTAGAGCTTTTCTCTTCTAGACAAAAGCTCAAGCAACAAAACCAAGCACTAGAAAATAAAATTGAAGTCAGAGAATCTAGACTAAATTCTGAAATGGAAATGAATCAAAAGGAAATGATCAGTATTTTGACAGAATTAATGGAAGCCACATCAGATGAAACTGGACAACACCTTCACCGTGTCGCTTTGATGTCCAAACTGTTAGCCCATTACCATGATTCTTTATCTGAAGAAGATGAAGTGATTATTTTTCACGCAGCGCCCATGCATGATATTGGTAAAATTGCCATACCTTTGGAGATTCTGCACAGCCCAAATAAGTTAACAGAAGCAGAACGCGATATCATGAAAACCCATACCACATTGGCTGCGCGTTTTCTTAGGCATTCCAACCGAAAATTTTTGCAGGCAGCTTCTATCATTGCAGAACAACACCATGAGAAATGGGATGGTACTGGCTATCCTAAAAACTTAAAAGGAGAAGAAATACATTTATTCGGTAGAATAGTGGCATTAGTTGATGTATTTGATGCTTTGTTGCACGAAAGAAAATACAAAAAAGCGTGGAGCGTAGAAAAATCAATTAACTATATCAAGCAAGGGTCTGGAAATCATTTTGATCCAAAATTAGTCAATATACTGACTGACAACCTCGATGAATTTTTACAAATTATTCATTCTTAATATAGTCTACTTCTACAGTGGCTTGCTACAAGCTAATATTGGTTTAACTCCTGAAGAAAAACTTTGGATAGAAAAAAACCCCATGATTCAGACAGCTGGCCTATCTGATTGGAAACCTTATGATTTTACTCAAGAATCATATAATGAAACTCAGCACATGGGTGTTACCCAAGATATATTAAAACTTATCTCTGAAAAAACTGGATTGGTTTTTCAGATGCATATCAATGAATGGTATGTCAATTTAGAAAAGGCTAAAAACAAACAACTCGATTTACTCCCCGTTTTGATATATACCCAAGATCGAGCTGATTTTTTAGATTTCAGTGAACCATATTTAGACAGTATTGACTTTTTTTTTGTACGGGAAGATTTACAAGTTTCTTCAATTGAAGACCTCAATAATTATAGAGTAGCTATTCCCAGAGATTATTCATATGGTGAGGTCATTGAAGAACACTATCCTGGTATTGAAATCATCGAGACTGACAATAATTTGGGTGCCATTATTGCCGTATTAGAGGGACGAGCCGATATATTATATGACTCATTTGCCGTTTTATCACATGGATTAAAAACTATGGGCATTACAACCATAGTTCCATTTAAAGCATCAACTATATCGCCTTCAACAAAACTGTACATGGCAGTAAACAAAGACAATCAAATTTTATTGAGCATCCTGAATAAGGCTTTACAATCTATCACTTTAACTGATATGGATTCTATTTTAAAAAAATGGAATATTTCCAAGCCATTAGTGACCTTTGTTAAACAGACAAACTACCAATTGCTATATTGGATTACTTCTTTGCTCTCATTGATTGCCTTAATTATATTTATTTGGGCAAAAACACTGAGTAAAGAAATTAAAAAGAACAAGCTAACACAATTGGCTTTGATACAAGAAAAATCAAATTTTCAAACACTTTTTGAAAACTCATCAGATGGCAATATTATTTTTCAAGAAAATAAAATCATCGATTGTAATCAGACTGTTATTTCTTTGTTGAACTTGCCAGATAAAAAAACCATCCTCAACATGAAAGTATCCCAAGTCATCAGCGGCAGACAACCCAATGGAGAAAACACATTGCGGTTCATTCAAAAACAAATGAAAAAATGCCATGATGAAAACTATACCAGGTTTGAATACTTAACTCGCCTCACGCAAGGCAAACAATATTGGCTTGATGTCATATTTACCCAGATTAAACACAATGGAAACCATGCTATTTATGCAAACTGGAGGGACATTACCAAACAAAAAAATCTTGAAGAGGATTTAATAAAAGCACGTAAATTGGCTACAAACGCCAATAATGCTAAGAGCGAATTCTTGGCCAATATGTCGCACGAGATCAGAACACCAATGAATGCAATATTAGGCTTTACAGACCTACTGGATGAACAATTAACCAATCCCAAGCACCAGTCTTTTGTTAAAACCATCAAATCAGCTAGCAAAAATTTACTGTCATTGATTAACGATATTTTAGATTTTTCAAAAATAGAGGCAGGTAAATTAGTTACACACAAAAAAGCCACTAATCCTTATGATTTAATTAATGAAATTTGCCAAGTTTTTTCATTAAACATACAAGAAAAAGACTTGGGTTTTGAAGTCGAAATTGACCCAGAAATACCGACAAGCATCATTATCGATGCCACACAAATACGCCAAGTATTATTTAATTTGTTCAATAATGCGATTAAATTTACTGATGTGGGACACATTACATTTAGAGCAAAAGTGATCAATTTTAATAATCAATTAAGTAAAGTTGATTTAGTATTTGAAATTCAAGACACTGGTATTGGCATTGAAAAAGATCAAATTGACCAAGTCTTCAATGTGTTTGAGCAACAAAAAGGCCAAGATATTAACCAATACCAAGGAACTGGTTTAGGTCTCTCGATTAGTAAAAAACTCATCAAAAACATGGGGGGAACAATCTCATTAACGAGTACTAAAAATAAAGGTTCTACTTTTACCGTCACCTTGAATAATGTTGATATTGCTTCAATCGAAGCACAACAATCCGATGTTTATCAAACCAATGATTTTAATCAAATAAAGTTCAACCCATCAACCGTAGTTATTGCAGATGACATAGATTACAACAGAGAGTTGATTACTCATATTTTTGCTGACACACACATAAATATACTTGAAGCAGAAAATGGTTTAAAAGCCATTGAACTCACTGAAAATAACGCTGTTGATCTGGTGATTATGGACATTAGGATGCCAATTATGGACGGTTACAAAGCGGCAAAACAAATTAAAAATAATAAACCAGAACTACCTATCGTGGCATTAACCGCTTCTACTCTTGAATCTGACAAAGAACACAACAAAGACTTATTTGATTCATACATTAGAAAACCAGTTGTAAAAAACATCCTGTTAAAAACATTGGCACAATATTTATCACATCAACAAAACAAAAAACACATTGCCCATCATAAAGACATCATCAATCATGAGAATTATGATCAAGAAGTAATTAAAAAGCTACTGGATTTACTCAATGGCCATCCAAAAAACATGTGGCTTAAAGCCAAAAAATCAAACCATTTTAACGACATCAAATTATTTTCGGCAGCATTGTTAGAAATACAAAGTTTGCACCCAATACATCCTGTGAAAAATTATTTATCAAAGCTTAACAATAACATTGAGCTGTTTGATATTGCTGCCTTACAAAAATGTTTAGATAACTATCCTAAATTATTAGTCGAAATTGAAAAAATTCTCAAATAAAACAACGAACAAGCTTTGAAAAAACCATCAACACGCACAATTCATTTCAATTGATCGGCTTATTGATATCATTTTTAATCCTATACACTCACTTTTGCCATTAACTTTACATCTACATATTTGCCATCACGAAAGGCATAAGATTTGGCAACTCCTTCTTCAACAAAGCCCTGTTTTTTATACATATTAATGGCTGCTTCATTGTCTGTATAAACTTCTAACTCAATGCGTGTCACTGCTAACCAGTTATTCGCTAACAACACCATTTCTTTTAAAAGCAAAGCACCTACACCATATTTGCGGTTATCTTCACTCACGGCCATGCCTATATTTGCAGAATGCGTTCTTCTTGGATAGGTATTCACTTGCATTCCAATTTGCCCAATAATGACATTGTCTCTAACAGCAACCAAACTATAATAATTATCAGACTCATTGGACATTTTCTTTTTCCAGTTCGCTTCTGATGGATATGGCAACTGCAAAGTACCAGCATAACAAGAATACTGTTCATACAGTTTTTTTACACCAATATAATCATCTGGCTCACTTCTTCTAATAGTTGTTTTCATTTGTTTTTACTTTTACGGATACACCAAAAAAAATTTTAACAGATTTATTTATCTGGATAAAAACTTAATGCCATCTGTTAATCCTGAAACCGTTAAAGGATACATTTTATCTTCGAATAATTCTTTTATCATTTGAGTACTTTGAGTGTATTTCCAGTACTCTTCTTGGACTGGATTTAACCAAATGGTTTTTGACCATTTATCTTTTATTCTGGATAACCAAACGCTGCCTGCCTCGGCATTATTGTGTTCAACACTGCCATTTTCATAAGCGACTTCGTAAGGTGACATGGCTGCATCACCAACAAAGATAACATGGTAATCATTACCAAAGGTGTTGATAATATCCGTCGTATTCAAATATTGATCGTACCTTCGGGTATTGTCTTTCCACAGGTTTTCATAGACACAATTGTGAAAGTAGAAATATTCCAAATGTTTGAATTCGATTTTAACCGCTGAAAATAGTTGCTCACAAGTGCGCACGTGCCTATCCATTGAACCACCCACATCAAAAAAGATTAATAATTTAACTGCGTTATGTCTCTCAGGTACCAATTTAATATTAAGCAAACCAGCATCTTTGGCCGTGCTTTTGATGGTATCATCTAAATCCAGCTCATCTGCTACACCTGTTCTGGCAAATTTTCGTAATTTACGCAGAGCCACTTTTATATTGCGTGTTCCTAATTCACAGTTATCATCCAAATTTTTATATTGTCTTTTTTCCCAAACCTTAACCGCTCGTTTGTGGACACTTTCACCGCCAATCCTCACGCCTTCTGGGTTATAGCCACCATGTCCAAATGGAGAGGTTCCGCCAGTTCCGATCCATTTGTTACCCCCTGCATGTTTTTTCTTTTGCTCTTCTAAGCGTTTTTTAAGCGTTTCCATGATTTTATCAAGCCCACCCAATGATTCAATCTTGGCTTTTTCTTCATCACTGAGGTTTTTAAAAAATTCCGTCTCTAGCCAATTCTCAGGAATCACAGCTTGTGTTAAGTCTTCTCGGGCTTTTAAGCCTTCATAATATTCACCAAAAGCTTGATCAAACCGATCAAAATATTTTTCATCCTTGACCAAACACATTTTCGATAATTGGTAAAACTCGTCCATACTTCCAAATGCGATGTCTTTTTGCATGGCATCCAAGAGTGTTAGTAATTCTTGAATACTGACAGGTATTTGTGCTTTTTTGAGTTTGTAGAAATAATCTATTAGCATTTGATTATGAATTTCTTCGCATCATAAACGCTAATCTTTGAATCAAATCAACATCTTGTTCGTTTTTCAATAGTGCACCATACAAAGGAGGAATCGCTTCTTTGATGTCTTTATTTTGTAACAATTCTAATGGAATGTTATCGGCTAATAATAACTTAATCCAATCAATTAATTCTGAAGTCGATGGTTTTTTCTTAAGTCCAGGTACTTCTCTTAGCTGAAAAAATACATCCAATG
>JBGCFT010000219.1:0-2840 GCA_045107085.1 Marinicellaceae bacterium
AAGAAGATAAAAAGTTTAAAAAAGCATCACTCTGCGTTTCAAAATTTGCTAATAACTAGTTATTAGGCTGCATTTCGTGCCTTGATTGACACATTTTTAAATCTTTTTCTCAATCCTTCATAATCAAGCAAAGGTCTCTTATATTTTATTAACTTTAATTTCTTCCTGCCATTACACCGCCATCAATGTCCCAAATGGCACCAGTTACCCAGTTGGCATCATGTGAAAGCAAAAAAGCAATAGTTTTAGCCACATCTTGTGATGATCCTATTCTACCAATGGGATGAAAAGAATTAAAGCTTGATAGAGTTTCATCAAAATCTTCGGGTTTGACAAAAGCATTATAAATGGGTGTTTTTACTACAGCAGGTGAGACTGCGTTAACCCTGATGTTGTCATCTGCTAACTCCATTGCCATGTGTTGTGTTAATGCATGTAATCCTGCTTTTGCCATAGAGTAGGCAGATGAAGGCGTGGCTTTTATGGCTTGTTTTGCCCACATTGAGCCAATATTGACAATGCTTCCAAATTTTTGCTTTTGCATTGTAATTGCACATGCTTGAGAAATTTCAAAAGTGGCTTTGTTTAAATTGAGGTATTGATTGTAATCGTCAGATGAATGTTCAACAAAGGCTTTTGGAACGAATGTTCCTGCTGCATTAACCAAATAATCAAAGTTGTTTTCTTTGATGTGGGTTTTAATGCGATTAACATCTACTGTTTCATAAAGATTGGCTTGTAAACCTGTAATATTGCCAAATATTTGTAATTTATTTATGGCTGAGTCTAACTTAGCTTGATTGTTGGCCACAATAGTTACATCTATACCGTTAGTTAATAAGGTTTTTGCCGTTTCAAGCCCCATTCCACTGGAACCACCAATAATTAATGCCTGTGCCGATTGTTTAAATTTCATTTTTCTTGTCTTTCTGTTTGTTCTTTAAAAGTGCTATCATAGGGCTTTATAATTATGAGTAAAAGTAGGTACAATTCAGTTAGGTAGGTACTTATTGGTATTAATTTATGATGTTAAACGAAAAAAAATTCTTAAAAAAATCCGCACCAACCAAGAGCGCTCGTATGGTTGAGTCAATTTTTGGGTGCAAATGGTCATTAACTGTTTATGAATTGCTTGATAATGGCATAAATCGTCCAGGGGCGATGGTTCGATCTGTTGAGGGTTTGTCAACTAAAGTACTTAATCAGTGTTTGCGAAGAAATATTGAATTTGGAATTTTAAAAAAGATAAATTACAACGAAATCCCGCCTAAAGTTGAATATGAAGTTACCAAGTTTGGAGAAGAGTTCATTAAAGTACTAGATGACATAAAGTTACTACAAGACTCTCTAGATTCAAAGTTTGAAGATTAATAGACACAAATAAAGAGGAAAAAATGATAACTGTTTACAGTGACAAGCACCGATTACAACACGGAAGAGGAGAGTTCAATGATGGAAAAGTTATGCCGTGTTTTGAAAAACCAAACAGGGTTGATGCGATTTTAGCCCGTGTTAAATCTGAAAAATTGGGGCCAGTTATAGAGCCGTATGAATTTTCCAACGAACCCATATTGAAAGTTCACACAAAAGACTATCTGGAATTTTTAGAATCAGCATGGGATCAGTGGAAAAGTATACACGGTGACATTGATGCCTTTCCCTTGGTATGGCCAGTGCGTGGATTAAGGCAAGTTTGCCCTGAACACATAGACGGTAAAATATCCTATTATGCCATGGATGCTGGTACACCAATAACCTCCGGAACTTATGAAGCCGTGACATCTACAGCCAAAGTGGCATTAACAGCTCAAAAATTGGTCACCGAAGGAGAACACGCAGCCTTTGCCTTGTGCCGGCCTCCGGGGCATCATGCCAGTAAAGATGTGTATGGCGGTTATTGTTTTTTGAATAATGCGGCCATTGCCGCACAAGCTTTTATTGATCAAGGGGCGAAAAAAATCTCGATTCTTGATATAGATTACCACCATGGAAATGGCACGCAAGATATTTTTTATCGTAGAAATGATGTCTTGTTTATTTCGATTCATGCTGATCCAGTTATAGAGTTTCCATATTTTCTTGGCTACGCAGAAGAAAAAGGCGAAGGCGAAGGTTTGGGTTTTAATCACAATTTTCCATTGCCATTTGGTACGGTTGAAAAACAATGGTTTGAAGCCTTATCTTTGGCACTGAAAAAGATCTCGGTTTATGCACCGGATGCTGTGGTTATTTCTTTGGGGGTTGATACTTTTGAAGGAGATCCCATCAGTGACTTCAAATTAAAAACCGAAGATTACACTAAAATTGGTCAGCGCTTAGCTCTATTGAAATTGCCAACTGTGTTTGTGATGGAAGGCGGATACGACGTGGATGAAATTGGTGTTAATACCGTTAATGTATTAGCTGGTTTTGAATCCAAAAAAAATCTTACTAATAAACCATCCTATAAACAAATTAGTCGATGACTTTGAGCCTATTGTAATTTTAAATATTTTGGTTAACATTATATTATATTTATACTTTTTCATAAATCGTGTTTAAAAAATTAATAACAATGCCAATTAAAACAGGAACACGCAGTAATCGAGTGCTAATTTGGTCTGTGGGGTTACACATAATATTGATGTTTAATTTTTTGGAGCCTTTTGGCATAAAAATTGATTCTTTCATTCCCGAATATCATTTGATGCTAAGCAGTTATGGAGTGGTTTCATCTTTAACTATGGCATTAATTGTCTATTTTTTACATCCCTTTCTAGAGAAAAAAAAGCAACAGCATTTTCAGCAAGGTTTCAATACGATTATTTGGTTAGTAAGTGTTGTGTTTTTAATATCCTTAT
>JBGCFT010000022.1:0-6243 GCA_045107085.1 Marinicellaceae bacterium
AAGATAAAAAGTTTAAAAAAGCATCACTCTGCGTTTCAAAATTTGCTAATAACTAGTTATTAGGCTGCATTTCGTGCCTTGATTGACACATTTTTAAATCTTTTTCTCAATCCTTCATAATCAAGCAAAGGTCTCTAATATTATTCAGTGTATTTCTGACTGACAATTAGGACACAACCCTTTAAATTCAATAACTGAGTACTCAAGTTTAAAATTTTCAAGATTGGCATTTGCAGATATATCATTCATGACTGAATCTTCCAAATTGATTTCTTTAAAATAATCACATTCCTGACAGATTAGGAATTGTGCTGATTGATGCCTGTGGTCACATTTGATGTGTCTACAGGCAACAAATTTTTTTTGTGATTCTAATTTATGCACTAAATTTGATTCTTCTAAAAATCCTAAAATTCTGTAAATAGACATGGCAGGAATATTTTCTTTCTGCTTTGATTTCAATCGATCTAAAATATCATAAGCAGACATTAATGATCCCGTTTCTAGTAACTGCTGAAGGATAAGTTTTCTTTTAGTGGTTAACTTTAAACCCAAACTTATGCATTTTGTTTCAGCCTTATTTATTAGGTTAGCTACCATCGTCTTGTTAGTCATAAAACACCACCTCTTGTTGATCTTTTTTAATTATAATTAAACTTTGCTTATTGTGTGCCAACCATTGTAATTCAATTGTTTCAATCTTGGAATTTATGTGATGTGTAAATACATTGACACTTTTTAATTTCTTTGAGTTTTTACACAAATAATTAACTATAATTTCAAAATCTTTATGCTCATTATTATTCCTAGACCCTTTTTTATGATGGCCAGAGAAAGGGTTTGTTATTTTTATTGTATTTAAAGTACATACATCAGCATTAAATCCCAACCATTTTTTATGTCTTTGTAGTTCATCAATTGTTGATTGGACGATTGACTCCTGTTCTTTATTATTTGGAACATGTTCAAACCCTAATAAGTCATAAGCTGGGATAGTTATTGTATAGTTTAATTTATCATTATCCAAAACAAGTGTGGCCTTTGCTTGACCATGAACATGCGCACCTACAATCATTGAATAACTCAAAACAAAGCAAATAATACTAATTAATTTAATAGAACAATACCTTTTAGTATGAATCATTTTATTGAGCCCGTAAAAGTTTTAAATTTGATAAATGAGCTGTAATCAATATGCAAGAAGCCATAATTGTCAAAATTAACTCTAGATTTTCAATTAATAAAGCAGAAATCATACAAACTATACCTAAAAAAGCCAATAATGATGGAATAGGATGTCGGTGTTTTTTATATCCACTTAGAAGACTCAAAAATGCAATCAATAATATTGGCACTAATAATCCAATGTGTATAATTTCTTCATTCATAAGTGTTTGGCCCGCTGCTGTTATGCCTAACATCAACAAAATTGGACCACTTAAACAATGAATCATGCATAAACATGAAGTCAGTATACCCAATTTATCACTCTCTATTTTCATATTACTATAACTTATAAATGATACATTGTATCATTTATTGGCTGTTTCACAATTAGTTTATGGATTTAATTATGGATTGTTTATAAAACTGTGCTGATGGAAAACAAATACAAATCACAGAAACTAAAACTAAAGCTGCCAACATCAAGAATAAATCCATACTCATATAGTCATTGATTTGTATGTAAAAACCATAGTTTTTCCCCAGCCAATCGGAAAATAAGTAAAACAATAACCAGCATTGAGAAAGAGCTAATAATAATGATATCAATAGTATAAAAAGAGACTCTGCCTGAATGAGTAAAAAACAATAAAAAGGACTGGCTCCTATCATTCTTAAAAGTGCTAACTCTTTTTTTCTTGATTGCATAGAAGCAATTAACATGTTGACCAAGCCAACAATAGTTGAAAGAAAAACCAATGCACCTACCAACAAGAGAACTTGTTCAAATACTTTTGACATATTCCAAATTTTTGCCAAGGCAACACCCGGCAATATGGCTTTAATAGAACTGTCTTCATTCTTATTTAACATATTTTGAAAAACAAATGTTGAAGATTTATTTTCTAATGTCAGATAAATTGCGGTAATTGAATGAGGAATAAGTCCATTATTCATGATATATTCAATTAATTGAGTTTGCTCAGTTTTATCCTTTGGCCAATTTAAGTGAACAGCTTCTAATCCCGATAATGATACAAAGAGGGTTTGATCAACTGGTGTACCAGTCTTATTGATTATTCCACTGATTTTAAACTGAAAATGGTCATGGTTTGTAAAACTTGATTGACTGACTCCATGAGACAATGTGATTAAATCATTAAGTTTATATTGAAGTTTATCAGCAATATCTTTGCCTATAACAATTTCAAATGGTTGACTAAACCAATGGCCTGAACTCATTTCAAGGTTTTGATTGTTCCCAAACTTAAAATGATCATGATATTGTTGATTGGTTCCAACAACACGGAATCCTCTGTGTGAATCCCCTAAAGATATGGGTATTGAGGATTTCACCAATTCATTGTCCTTAATAAAATTGTAGGATTCCCAATCAATATTATTAGCAGGTGAACCCATGTGAAAAACCGAATACAAAAGTAAATTAATATCACTTGTCTTAGAACCCACAATTAAGTCAATTCCGCTAACAGTCTTGGAAAAACTGGATTTCACCTGATTATTTATAAAGTTCATGGCAATTAACAACATGATACCAATTGTGATTGAAACTATTGTCAATAAAACCGAAGACTTTCTATGATATAGACTCTTCCTAGCAAGCTTAAATAACATTTAATTCATCCATATCTATGTTCAAATCAAAATGGGATTTCAAAGAAGTATCATGACTAATAAACAATAATGTTATGCCATACGCCATTGACATTTCTTTAAGCATCTCTATAAACTTATGCTTGGCGCTATGATCCAATGCCGATGTTGGTTCATCTGCCAAAAGTAATTTTGGTTTATTAATTAAGGCACGAATTATAGCAACCCGTTGTTGTTGTCCAAAACTGAGCGCACTGGCTTTTTTATCTAGATAATGTCTGTCCAACCCCAACTTATCCATTGCTTGTTCAACATCGTCTTTAATATTGACGGGTTTTTTTGATTGAAAAGAGCCTGCTAGCTCGATGTTTTCAATCACACTCAAATATGGAATCAAATTAAACTGTTGGCTGATTAAACCAATATTATTGGCTCGAAAATTATTTTTCTTGTGAGTTGATAACTTGTTTATGTGAGTTTTATCAATAATTATTGAGCCAGAGATTGGTTCAATCAATCCAGATAATAAATGAATCAATGTGGATTTTCCAGAACCGGACGGACCTGAAATATAAATATTCTCTTTGGCTTTTACTTCCCAAAATGGAACACTAATAGTGTTGTGCTTTTGATTTTTATCATATTTAAATATGAGTTTCTCAATTTTAATCATTGTTAAATTTTAAAAAAATCTGTTTAAACAAATTCATTTCATTTCTTTGAATAAATAACGATGATACAATATATCATAATAGTTAAAACATCACACCAATGAAATTGAAAGTCGCAGCTTTTTTACTAATTACCGTTCTAACAGGAGTCTATTTATATATTCCTGCAAAGACAGAATCAAAACCCTATAAGAAAATTCAATGGGTAGAATTGATGCCCAAAGAAGACGCAGATGCCTTGTATAACCCACCTCAAGTGCTATTAGATATTCCTGAGGAAATAGAAAGTAAAATTGCTAAAGGGGTTTTAGAGTCATTAATCATGTCAAAAGACAGTAAGTATCAAGAAGCTCTCTCTTCAAAGAAAGTGATGGAAGAATTTAATAATCAAGACATCCAAATCCCTGGTTTTGTTGTACCTGTTGAGATTAATGAAGCAGGTAAAACAACTGGTTTTTTTATTGTTCCATATTTTGGAGCTTGTTTACACTATCCTCCTCCACCGCCCAATCAAACAATATATGCGCAGTACAGCGAAGGTTTTGATATCAGAGAAATGTATAGGCCTTTTATTTATAAGGGCACAATTACAATAACCAATAAAAAACATAAAATTGCAGAATCAGCTTATAACCTCAAGATAGATTCAATAGATATCTTTGATGAATAAGCCTGAATCAAATTTATAAAGAAAAAAACTTTTTAGCCGTATTTGTAGTATTAAGAATCAGCGTGTCAACGGTTTCATTTCTTAATGAGGCAATGACTTTAGCTATGTGGGGCAAGTGTTTCGGCTCATTTCTGCGGGTTTTTAATTTTAAATCACGGGGAATCAAATAAGGAGAATCGGTTTCAATCATCAAACGGTTATCCGGAATATTGGCCACCAATTCACGTAAATGAACGCCACGTCTTTCATCACAAATCCAACCAGTTATGCCAATGTGACAATCCAGGTCGATATAATCAAACAAAGCTTTTTTATTGTCTGTAAAACAATGTACGACCAAATTACTTATGCGGTCGCGATGCTCTTTAATAATGGGGTAAAAGTCTTCGTGCGCATCGCGCTGATGTAAAAACAAAGGCATTTGAGTTTCTATGGCCAGTTTGATGTGCTGCTCAAATGAAAATAGTTGCGCTTCTCTTGGTGAAATATCTCGAAAGTAGTCTAAACCTGTTTCTCCAATTGCCACCACTTTTTCTTGCTGAACCAGTTCTAAAATCAAATCTTCAGTTTCACCCGTATACTCAATAGCATGATGTGGATGAATGCCCACTGTTGAGAATAATTGTTCAGGAAAGGTTTGAGTCAATTCCAAAGCTTGTTGTGAACAAGCCATAGTTGAACCTGTCACCACCATTTTTTCAACGCCAACAGAAACAGCATCTTGTATCACTTGCGTGCGATCTTTCTCAAAACTCTCGTGGGTTAAATTTGCGCCAATATCTATCATTTATTCATTATTTGTTCAGCAAAAATGGCATAATATACCAATAACTTATTAATTCGGAGAAAAAACATGGGTTTTTTTCATAAAACAATTTTAGTATTCACATTAATCCTTGCCTCACAGGCTAAAGCTTTTACACCAGAATCTGGATTTTGGTGGAATCCTGATGAGCCTGGATCTGGCTACTCTATTGAAATTCAAGACAATTATCTATTCATGGCTTTGTATGTCTATGATGAATTTGGTAACCCATTTTGGTATACCGCCAGTAAAACCATGGGCGGCAATTCACTTTTTGATGCGGTATTAGACTACACTTATAATGGTCCCTGTATTGATTGTAGCTATTCACAACCCATAACAATCATTGGCGAGCGCGGACCTATCACAATAAACTTTTTGACAGAAACCACAGCCACATTACAATTTCAAGGTGCAGTGAAAAACATTGAACGATTTAACTTTTTATTGGGTGATGAGCTGACAAAAATGAGAGGCGAGTGGCAAGTTGTTGTTGATCCTACAAACTATTTTCCAAATGAATATTTCTTTGCAGATGTATTAATTTTTGATGATGAAGAAATTTTTGATGGCTTGGATTTAGTCACTGGTTGTCGATCTGAATCTACAACTTTCAGTTTCTGTACAGCTTTTGCAAACCTTAGCGATGTGGCAGCTTATTATGATCAGAATGATGGTTATCTTTATGCTGTTGTTGATCATTCAGAATCTGATTATATGTTATACAGAATTAAAACTGGTCTTGATCAATTTGATGGTGATGCTTATGTATATTTAAAAGGAACCGAACCAGACCTGAATTTTGATGGATATTTAGTTCGAGGATTTCGCTCTGCTAGTAGATCTTTTATTGATACAGGCACAGGCCCTAACTTAACTGTGGAAACCGAGCAAAAAAGCAAAACAAGAGATGTTACTTCAAAATTACCTTTATCGAAAGTGTCAATAGAAAATTTTGAAAGCTCAGATAAATCTAAAGAGTATACAATTATTAAAAAGCTTGAACAGATTTTACAAAAAAATTCAAATGAAGAAAACCTCAATCAATAGAAATAATTTTATGACATAAGATCAGACTTACATACTGATCTTTTATTTCATTTTTTTCAAAAAATGATTGATTAAATGAAAGTTTCAAATAGAAAAGATAGATCAGTCCTACAATTCTTATCCAAACAAAAACGGCTTAATTAAACTAAGCCGTTTTTTCTTTTAAAAATTCAGTTCTTGATAAACTGTCTTTAATCTTATGCCATGCTTTGTGATATTTAGCTATGCGCTTTAAGTCTTGGTCCGTCACTGAATTCAACCTTAGAACA
>JBGCFT010000220.1:0-3082 GCA_045107085.1 Marinicellaceae bacterium
CAGAAAAGCCCATCCTCAATTTTATCATCCACAAAAACCATTTCTGTGATGGTGCGATCAGTATGTGACTCATCATTCAATAAACGTGATTGTGGCACTACATTCCAATAAATGTGATGATTACTGAGTTGTCCATCATCGTACATTTTATCAACAGAAGGCATGTCCACTAACAAATGTTTAATGCCTGATTCTGCTAACCAGCTCATGGCTTCCAGCGTGAAAAAAGGATATTGATGTTGGCCATCATAGACACATGCCTTTTTGGTTTCATGATTGGGTAAAGTTCTTATCACCAGTGATTGAATGGTATCCAGTTGTTTTTGATTCAATTGAGATTGTAAAACAGACAAATCAATAACGTCATCAGAACTGTCTAATTCTGGCAGATAGTTGTCGGTGGAATCATCTGCTTTTACTGGAGTGACTGTAATGAGCTGACACAAAGACAAGCCATGAGATAAGTGAACACCAATGGGTACTTTTTGATGCACAATATGATTCACCGTTTCTGTATGCGTACCATTGCAATGAGGAACCAAAGTAATGCTGTCTGCATTGCAACTGCCTCCACGTTTGGTATCGCCAATAAATTCACCACCTATTAGCGGTGTTTTTGTGGCAACTTCAGCTCCAAAATGATTGGGTTGTTGCGAATTAAAATGTAATGTAATAGCAATACTGATGGCATTGTCTGTATTAAACTGATAAGTATTAGAACCGTGTGTCATTTCAACCAACATCAGATAAATAAATCCTTTTTCAGATTCAACCATTCTAAGGCACTGCCATGCAGCAATCGCCCCGTTGTCGATTCAGAATAATTCATCGATTTAATTAGCTTTCCAGGTTCTAATTCCCCCAATGGAAAAGGATAATCCGTTCCTAATGCCAATTTTTCTTCTCCCATCATATTGATTAAATAATTTAACATGTGTGGATCATGGACCAGTGTATCTAAGTAAATTTGCTTTAAATATTTACGCGGATTGTGTGGATTATCGATGGCGACTAAATCTGGTCTGACATTATATCCGTGTTCAATTCTTCCAATTGAAGCAGGGAAACCGCCTCCACCATGTGCAAAAGCAATGCGTAATTTGGGTAAGCGTTCTAAAACACCACCAAAAATCATCGAGCACACCGCTAATGAAGTTTCTGCTGGCATACCAACTAACCAGGGTAGCCAATATTTTTCCATCTTATCTTTGCCAACCATGTCCCATGGATGCACAAAAATAGCAGCGCCTAATTCTTCTGCAGCAGCAAAAACGTCAAATAACTGCGGATCGCTTAAGTTCATATCATTAATGTGTGAACCAATTTGTACGCCCGCTAATCCTAGTTCTTTAACACATCGTTCTAATTCTTTAATAGCAAGTTTTGTGTCTTGCATAGGCAAAGTTCCTAAGCCAATGAATCGTGTCGGGTATTTTTCTACAATGCCTGCAATGTGATCATTTAAAATTCGTGAAAGATCGTGCGTGTCTTTTCCTTTGGCCCAATAATTAAACATAACTGGCACTGTAGAAAGCACTTGGACATTGACATTCTGTTGGTCACATTCATGCATGCGCACTTCAGGTGACCAGCAATTTTCTTCAATTTCACGGAAAAATTTTCCATCAATCAACATACGGGCACAACCACATTTGTGGTGATCAAGATTTAGAAATCCTCCATAACCGTATTTTTTTTTCAAATCAGGCCATGTCTCAGGCAAGATATGCGTATGTATATCTATGGTCAGGTGATTACAAGTCAAGTTTGTTCTCCTTAGGCATGATGGTTCCACATTCGCTACACGTGCGGTTTTTTTCATCGTTCAAGAAGCGATCAAACACTGGAAAAAAATCTTTCTCTATATTGGTCAGGTGAAAATATTCTTCGTATAACTTATTGTCGCAATTTTCACAAAACCACATTAACCCATCTTGTTCCCCTTTGACTCTTTTGCGTTCAACCACCAAGCCGATTGAATCAGCAAATCGAACAGGTGAATGCGGAACTTCAGGCGGTAATAAAAAGATTTCACCTGCTTTAATCGGGTAATCAACTGCTTTGCCATCTTGAATGGTTTTTAATAACATTTCGCCTTCGAGTTGATAGAAAAACTCAGGTCCTTCTTCCCAGTGGTAATCGCGGCGGCCGTTTGGCCCACCCACAACCATGACAATAAAATCACCATCATCAAAGACTTGCTTGTTACACACAGGAGGTTTGAGTAAATCGCGGTGTTCATCTATCCATTTTTTGAAGTTAAATGGCGGCACTGGCTTATTCATGCGAAATCCTCCGTGACTGGTTTTGTTGTGGCAATGCATTTTAATTCGATGGCAATGGGTGTAGGCAAACAATTGATTTCGATTGTTGTGCGACAGGGTTGATTGCTGGCGAAATATTCAGCATAAATTTTATTATAAATCTTAAAATCGTCTTTCATGTTGGTCAAAAAAACTTGTACATCAACCAAATTGTCCCAACTAGAGCCAGAGGCTTCTAATATAGTTTTGACATTGTCAAAAACACTGCGGCATTGAGTTTCAATACAATAATCGCTAATATTTCCATCAGCATCAAGTGTGACACCGGGAATATCTTTGCTGCCTTTTTGACGTGGGCCGACACCCGATAAAAACAATAAATCGCCGACTTTTCTGGCATGAGGATAAGCTCCGACTGGTTCTGGAGCGGTAGATGAAATTATTTTTTCATTCATAAATAGACCTATTTTGTAAAATTGATTTGGAACAAATAACTAAGTAATAAAAAAGGATTAAGATCCCATCAAAATTTAGTGACTAGTTCAAAACCCACTTACAACCATTAACACTGGCAAAGATCGATCCTGATGATTTATCTGAAGGATTAAATTTCATGCTACTATTTTATACTGTTTTTGATGAAAAATTCAAGAGTGAAAACATGAAAGATTTTATTAATATGTTATGAGATCATAATTTTTAGCCAAACAACTATTAATTATTATGGTTTTCATTTATGTATTAAATTTATTAAGCAGCTGGTTTCTGTATTTTCTAGATAAAGGAACGGTTGCATTATTTTTCATGGTAATTTTATA
>JBGCFT010000221.1:0-3430 GCA_045107085.1 Marinicellaceae bacterium
AATGCAGTCATACTTTGACCCACAAGCATGACTATGATGTGGTATCTTAAAAAGTCATAATTCAACACAAAAAAGACCACATAAATCCAGATGAGATTGATGCACAGTTCTGAATAGATCCAGCTTCTTTGAGATTTGCTACCAACTTGAAGTGCTTTTATATGCAATAGTATGGGAAAAAATGGACCTATTAAAAAGGCAATGTGGGCTGGTTTGTGTGCACTCATGGCTTCTACATCTTCAGCATTAGGAAAATATTTGTGGTGACGCAAATGATTGACCTGCACAGCATGCATGGATCCTAACATCAAGAGACTGAGCATGAAAAGAATGACCTCATGCATCATCTTTGAAACACCTACTGCATAATGACAGGCGTTATGATTGAGTCTCAAACCTGTGATAAAAAACACAAACGAAAAGCCCATGGCAATTAAATAATAGCCGTAATTAGCTGTCAATAATGATAACAACAACCAAGGCAGCCATATGAATACTTCATATATGATCTCAATATTAGATAATTTTAATAAATCGTGCCATTCAACTTTATCAAGGCGATTATTTTTTTTGAACTCTTTAATCATGATGTTTTTATCTGTAGTTTAACTGATATCTATTACATCAATGATAATGAATCTAGACCTCCGTTTTTATCATTCACATATGATTTCTGTTTCCAGAATGATAAATCAGGTCTTAATCCTCTGGATTAGTTGTGCGTTTTTTGCCACCTTAATCTGGAAATAATAAGCAATGGAACAATACTGACTATGGCCGCAATGGCAGCTGTCACACCTGGATTCACAAAGGACAATAATGTCGAAGGAATGAAATTATTACCCCAAAAATATAAACCAAAATGTATAGCTAAAGCAACAACTGATGCCAACCAGACTTGCGCTATGGGTGGTTTTTTATACATGACACCAAATATTAATGGAGGTGCTGCGGCGACTGTTAGTCCATAAACACCTATTTGTCCAAAGATTCCGAGTAATTTAGGAGGATTTAAATTAATTAAATAAGCAGCAATGGCAATCACAATTAAAACAATATGACTGGTGCGTAGTGCCAGTTTCATCTGTGCTTCTTGATTGAGGTGTTTCTTTTTTGCAAATAAATTCAAGACCAAATCATTGGCGGTAATGGTTGAGATAGAAATCAATAATCCATCGAGTGTTGACATGGCGGCAGCAATTAATATCACGCTGGCTAATGTGTGTACCCAACCTGGAAACATATGCTCGAGATAGGCTGTCATGACCAAGTCTTGACGAAAAGCGCCTGTGGTTGGATCTATCAATGCACCTTCAGGCAATGCCAGATGTGCAAAAAACCCCACACTTCCCAATAATAAAAACAGAATCCAAAGTACGGTAAAGACTGATAAGTATTGTTTGACTTGCTTATCATTTTTCACATACAGTGCTTTGGTTAAAATGTGTGGTTGACAGACAACTACAGCACCAATGATAAATCCGGCAATGTATATAGAAAACACGTCATTAAATAATAGTCCGTTGATATTGACCAAAGAGAGTAAATCGGGGTTTATGGCATTCATTCTGTCAAAAAAAGATTCGGGTGAGTCATTTAGTAAATTTAAACAGGAAACTAACACTAAAATCGTCACCCCAATCATTAGGGTACCTTGTAAAACGTTGGTGAATATGTGTGCGTAAGTTCCGCCAATAAAAACATATCCTGTTACGAAGATTAAGGTAATAAGTAAAGCATTTGAGTTTGATACACCAAGCAAAGATTGCATCACTATTGAGATGCCACCAACCAATAACACCACAAATGCAAAAGACAGTAAGTTAAGAACTGAAAAGAATAAAGCAAAGTTCTTTGATTGGTATCTTTTTCCAATCCAATCAGGAATGGTTAAGGCTTTGTTTTCATCGCCAATTCTTCTAAATTGAAATGACAAGAAATACAACATGGCGATAAATCCCAGCCCAATGCCAACAACCATATGAAACCAAGCAGAAAATCCATCCACATAAACAAAACCCGGGTTAATGATAAAGGTAGCGGCTGAAGCTACGCTGGCAGCTAATGTTATTCCTACAAAAACTGGGTGAACATCTTTGTTTCCAAGTGCAAAGCTGCTAAATCCAGATGTTTTTTTCTGCCCTCGCCAACCAATCCACGCTGTTAAGATTAAATAAATACCAAACAATATCCATGCCAAGCTCATTATTCGATTCCTGCAATTGTTTTGATTAAATCATGAATGGCCATCATTTGTGGGCCTTTATTATTGGCATAGTTCTCATTGGTATAACCCCACCAGTCCCAACATCCTTTTGGATTCATCGGTGCAAACTGACTGCTTTTAACTTGTGGATAGAAAATCACAATATTGTTGGATTCAGCCCATTCGTTATAACCTGCGCCCTTGATAAAGTCTTCACCTATGAATTCAGTGGATTGCATACAACCATGAAAAACGGTATGAAGTTGACATGTTTGATTATCTTGACAATTGTTGGGTACATATAGATACCCTTCATTTGTTAAATGTGCCTCTTTGTATGGACTCTGGTCAATTTTGATAAGCGATCCTGTGGCTTCAGTTCGTTTATTGACCTCACCATAAAATGTTTTCAGCATTTCTCCTGCTGCATCATAATTACAGGCATTTAGAAAAGAGCCACCAATGGTGTCACATTGAACTCCTGTAGAAAGCGTTGGCATTCCATGATTAGCCGCAACATCGTAAACTTCTTGAATGTTTCTGGATTCTGTAAATTGAGCATAGAAATCTTTTATTGCACGACTTATGCTATTCGCCATAATCATGTCTTTAGCACCATGAAAAATCCACACTTTGTCTGTTTTTAGGTTTGACGTATTATCAATTTTTTTATTCTTTCGTGATTGCTCAATATATTCATTGATTAATTTAGGGTCAGTTCCACCACCGCCTTTCATGCAATAACCTAGGGCGCGTGTTATTTCACCTCTTGCACACCAATAGGGACCGCCAGCAAGTATTCCTACGCCAGAAATTTGTGAGGAATAGGCGACATGAAACTGCGTTGCCATATAACCACCAGCAGATATACCAGAGACTGTCATGTTTTTTTTATCAATGTCAAAGTTAAATAATCCTGTATCTTTTGTATCATTATTTTTGTCGGTTGGCTGGCAACTAGCCAGAAATGTGGCGCTAAGAAGTATGAAGATTATGTATTTATTGATCATGATTTGATTCTCTTAAAAAAGGCATCTATGGCAGTCAAGCTGGCTTCTTCATTTAACAGTGGAACATGTCCACGATTTGGAATAATGGCAGATTTCAGATTTTGATTTCTGCTATGCATCTTTTGCAAAATTTCATCTGATAAAATATCTGATATTTCACCTCTTAGAACCAATGTTTCTGTATTTTGAAGTGATTCAAATAATTGCCAAGGAT
>JBGCFT010000222.1:0-2510 GCA_045107085.1 Marinicellaceae bacterium
CACAGTGACATGTTTTCTTTGGCAATTATTGCCTATGAACTTATCACAGGTTACCATCCTTTTAAACATGAAACCCAGCACGAACGTGAACAAAATCTGATATCTGGCAAAATCATGCGTGTGACACAACGCACAGATGAATCAGAAGCTCTGTTGCCTGAACTCGCAAAAATACCATCAGGAAAACTCCAAGGTGATCTTGAAAATATTTTACTTAAAGCTTTATCAGTTGAACCAACAAAAAGATACGCAACCATTAAAGACTTTGCTGATGATTTAAGTAATTTCATGGCTAACAAACCTGTTTCTGCCAGAAGACAAAGTCAATTTTATCATTTGTCAAAGTGGATACAAAGACACAAAACCATTACACTGTTACTAGTAATAACCTTAATTACTTTAATTACTGCAACAATCTATTCAGCTGAAAAAGCCCAATACGCCATTGAACAACAAAATTTAGCAGTCAAACAACAAAGGATTGCAGAATTAGAAACAGAAAAAGCCAATCAAATTTCTGAATTTCTTTCCAATTTATTTAAAAAAGCAAAGCCTAGTAGTGCTGAAAAACAACTCACAGCGCAAGATTTATTAATTCAGGGTTTTGAAAACATTAATAATTCAGAGTTTAAGAATCCAGAAATAAAATATGATCTATTAAGTACCATGCATCAGAGCTTGATGGCTATAGGTAAATATGAAGAGTCGGGTGAATACATTGAAAAGCATACTGTCGATTGTAATAAATTCCTCGGTTCTCAAAACCCAAAATGTGTCAAACTCTTAATTGATAAAGGTAAAAATCATCATTTTCAATACGATTCTAAAAATGCAGTGATAGAATTTAAAAAAGCAGAGGCAATTGCTTTGACCAGAGACCCAATAGATAAACAAGAGTTAATAAGTATCTATTCTGAAATAAATACAAGCTTATTAAATCTTGATCAGTTTGATGAGGCAAAAGAATACATAAACAAACTACTTTCTTTAGAGGAAAGTTTACCTAACCCTAACTACAAAACACTTATTCAAATATCACATGATTTAGCCAATACTTCGATTTTCAATCAAGATTTTGATACCGCTTGGGAAAACATTCAAAAAATTCCCAATTATCATAAATATCTTCCAGACGATGAAAAAGCCGAATATATATCTGGTCAGTACGGATTGATATCATTTTATTATACTGTTACGAACCAATCTCTCAAGGCATATGAATACCGAATGAAAAAATTTGAAATCGATTCAAAAATAGAATTAAAATCAAGTGGTCATGCCAGAAACTTGAGGGTACTGGGAGATTTATCAGCACGAGCAGGTTTATTTGAGCAATCAAAAGCATATTTTGATAAAGCCTATCTATTTTATCGGGATAAAGTAACTGGCAGTGAATTATACCAATACCATGCTTTAACAAAAAAGGCGTTATTTTTACTTTTATTAAATCAGAAAGAAGAAGCTAACAATACTTTTAAAACCGTATTACAAGCTCAAGAAAATGATCCTCAGCTAAAAGGGTACGCAAAGCAAACCTACTTTAGAATGGTTAATTTAATGGTTCAATTAGACGACATGACTGTAAAAAATGCTCAAGAAAATCTTGAAGAACTGTCTGCATTTTTAACACCATTAATAAGCCACATTTATCATTATAACTTTTACCTAGCACTCATTGAAATTCAGATTGATATCAAAAGATCCGATACAATCGCTGCTCAAGCCAATTTATTTGAACTCAATCAAATGCTAGAGTTATACCCAGATGATTTTTTTGATATTAAAGAATCATACAAATACTTAAAAGAAGAAATAGAAAATTTATAAAATAAAAAATTCCTTTATTAAAGTTTCCTAAAGTGAGTATTCTTACCTAAAAAACAGAAAGTAGTCATTAATATCGTATGTGTATTTAATAATTTTCATTTTTTGGCCCTTTTTAAACTCAAATTACGGTGGTGGTTTTGTATTATTTAAAAAGGCAAAGCCATGAAAAACAAATTACTCATTATATTAGGCATAAGTTTAAGTATTATGCTAACTGCAACACAAGCCATTAATATCGCTTACAAAGAATCAACTCCTCTAGCTGTTTCAAAAGCCATGAATCTCGGAATGAAACAAACAACAGCACAAGCCATGTTTAATGATGGAGTGGATGCAAAGGACATTCGCCCGCAGTTTGTTTCAGCTTGGAAAAAAGACAAGCAAGGGCAAATTGAAGGCAGAAAACAGCATGAAAAACTGCAAAATAAGATGAATAACCCATTGCTAAAAGAAGCATTCGAAGTGATGGCTTCTGATCAGGTTAAGCAAAAATTAAGTGAAAAAGACAGGGTGGCGCAATTAAAAAGTGGCAATCAAAATAGCAAAGGTTCATTATCATTAGCAGAAATCAAAAAAATGATGAGCAATGAACAATTTATGGCTTATACAGATATTTTGTGGAACAGAAGAACTTCTCAACCTTTGTTAAAAATCCCTAATTCTGCATTAAATAATTCAAACAA
>JBGCFT010000223.1:0-13838 GCA_045107085.1 Marinicellaceae bacterium
AACAATGCCTTTAACTTTGATGAAGCCACAGGATTTTATTCAGTTAATCCTGAAAAAATGTCCGAAGCCATCCAATCACTTTCAAATAAAATCTTAACATTACAAGGCGATGGTGATTACGATGGAGTTGAGCAATGGGTCAGTGAACAAGGCAACATATCACCCGAATTAAAATCAGCATTAGACAGACTAACCGAAGTCCCTGTGGACATAGTCTTTAGACAAGGAACAAAATACTTGAAACTAAGATAAACAAGTATTGATTGATTCATCATATCAAAGGCGATAGTTAACTATCGCCTTTTTTATTCGCTTAAATTCACTTAATTAATAAATTAACTGGCATTTTTTAGACAAAATATTTTGCAATTTCTTGTTATGAGTCTTGTTCAAGTTTAAATTCGTAAGTAAAGATGCCACAACGCTCTTGCTTGGTATTACTTTTTGAAAGTACCGACTTTTGCATCGCTTTTATGGCAGATAAATCAAACCTTCTTTTTGGTTTTGAGTCTATAACATGGACTGTTTTTAATTTTCCATTTGGAAGTACTATTATTTGAAGAGTCGTATAACCTTCAACCATTGATGCTACCGGAGAAGTTGGATATATAGCTGAAGAGAGTTCTATTATTGATATATTACTACTTTTCTCACCAGCACACGCGGCTAACTCATTTGTATTTGCTAAATTGGAAAAACTGAATAATATGATGCCTAGATATATCATTTCTACTCGTAATACCACTTTAAAAGAAACTCCTAATTTTGATTTAGAATGTTTAGATTTTGCTATGTGTGGGTGGAGTTTTTGCTCGGAGAATGTGAGTGTATAAGCATACATGACCATTCGAGAACAAAAACTCACCCAACACAGAGTTAAAGATGAATTTTATCAATCAAAAATTTAATAACTCTTCAGATTGATTCATAAAGTCTTCAGTTCAAGGCTTAAAACTCGATTTGACAAGTATCAATCAGCTTAAAAAAGCCAAAAAACATTCCCAATTTTGATTGAGAATGTTTAGATTTTGCTATGTGTGGGTGGAGTTTTTGCTCGGAGAATGTGAGTGTATAAGCATACATGACCATTCGAGAACAAAAACTCTGCCCACAGAGAGTAAAAGATAAGCATTATCAATCAAAATTTACCAATGGACTCCACGCATTAGTGAGGCAAATGCCACTTGCTCTGGAGAAGTAGTTCGCCCACTAGACTTCTTACCCTGCGCAGCTGCTGAATCTGGAAACATATTGAATGCAGTATTCATCACAACTTCCATTGATTTTGGCGCTAGTGCATGCGTGACTTGTGCAAAGATTCCTAATCGAGTCGCTATGCGTTGTGGACGACGAATAATTGCATCTTTGACCATGTCTGCTGCTTCTTCTGGAGAAATTGTTGGGACATTGTCGTACATTTTAGTTGGCGCAATCATGGGTGTGCGAACCAACGGCATATTGATTGTTGTAAAAGCGACATTTGAATCATTAAATTCTGCTGCTGCACAACGAGAAAAAGCATCTAATGCCGCTTTTGATGACACATAAGCAGAAAAACGTGGCGCATTTGTTAATACACCAATTGAGGAAATATTAATCACTTGTCCATAACGTCTGTCTGTCATGCCCGGTAAAAAGCCCATGATCAATCTTAAACAACCAAAGTAATTGAGCTGCATTGTTCTCTCAAAGTCATGAAATCTGTCATAACTTAAGGCAATAGAACGCCTAATTGAACGCCCAGCATTATTAACTAAAACATCGATAGGACCCAAATCTTTTAATACATTGGCTACTAAAGCATCACAGGATTCCATACTGGATAAATCAGCTGTATAGTGTGATGACTTTCCGCCTTCTTTCTTAATAATTTTGGCTGTTTCTAATAATTTTTCTTCACCACGCGCCACTAAAATAACATGAGCACCAGCACGCGCTAACATGATGGCCGTGGCTTGACCAATACCTGAAGAAGCACCCGTGACGACCACTAATTTGTCAGCTACTCTACCACGTAAACTTTTATCAATAAACAATTCCGGGTCTAAATTTCTTTCCCAATAGTCCCATAACTTAAAAGCATAGTCTTCTAAATTAGGTACTTCTATGCCAGAACCTTTTAATGCTTTTGCTGTGTCTCTGTTATCAAATCGAGTTGGGTAGTTGACAAAAGTTAGAACGCCATCTGGAATGCCTAAATCTTTCATCACTTGATTCTTGATTCTTTTAACAGGCGATAACATCATTAAACCTGCTTTGATGGCTTTGGGTACAAAATTAAACACACGTGCATCAATACGCATGGTCATTTCTGGTGCGTGTGCAGCTCTTGAGAAAATATTTAATACTTCACCAATTTTTTGTGGGTTAGGATCAGTTAAATGGAAACATTTTCCATGCAAGCCTTTTGAATGGGCGATATGGTCCATGGCATTGACAACATAATCAACGGGTACCATATTTAAGCGCCCCCCTTCAATTCCCAATGTAGGCATCCACCTTGGTAGCATGCGACGCATTTTTTGTATTAATTTAAAGAAATAATACGGACCATCAATTTTATCAATTTCACCCGTTTCTGAATGGCCCAAAACCATACCTGGTCGATAAATTTGGAAAGGCACTTTACACTCTCTTCTGACTACACCTTCAGAATCATGCTTTGTTTTAAAATAAGGATGTTCAAGTCCAGTCGCTTCATCAAACATATCTTCTCTAAAGACGCCATTATAGAGTCCTGCTGCCGCTATCGATGAAACTTGATGAAAACACTTTGCTTGTATAACATCAGCCAAACCCACAGCATTCCTTGTGCCGTCGATATTGGCAACTTCTTGTTCAGCCATACTGGCTTTCATATCATAAATAGCTGCTAGATGAAAAAAGTGTTGGATTTTGCCACTCATTTCATCTCTGAATTTTTTTGAAACGCCTAGATTATTTTTGCTTAAATCGCCAGTTACAGCAATAACTCTGCCTTTGGGTGCTTCTATTTTTTCTAATAATTTGTTTAATTTTTTCTTTGAACCTGATCTGACTAGCACATAGATTTTTCCTTTGCGATCAAAAAGTTTCTTCAAAAAATGTGAACCGATAAATCCTGTTGCGCCTGTTACGAAGTAAGCCATATTATATACCCTTAAATTAATGTTTGACGATTGTTATTATACATGTCAAAATTAACAATTGAAGAAAAAATAAAGGAAAATTAAATGAGCGATTTAAAGCAACAATTCGAACAAGCACTAAAAGATGTTAAAACATTAAATGAAAAACCCAGTGACGATTCATTATTAGAGCTCTACTCTTTCTATAAACAAGCCACTGATGGTGATGTTACAGGTGAAAGACCGGGCTTTTTTGATTTTGCTGGTGGTGCAAAATTTGATGCCAGAGAAGCCCTCAAAGGCATGAGCAATGAAGAAGCGATGCAAAAATACATTGAGACAGTCAAAGGATTATTAGGATAATTCCATTGAAAACTAAGGATAGAATTATAGACACAGCCTTGCGCTTATTCAATGATGAAGGCGAACCCAATGTGACCACAAACCACATTGCTGATGAAATGGATATTTCCCCAGGCAATTTATATTATCACTACCGATCAAAAGACGATATTATTTGGCAAATTTTTTTAAACTATGAAAAAAAGATAAACCAAGTATTAAATCTCAAAGATGTCAACCACACATCTATGGAGGATATGTGGTTTTATTTGCACATGGTTTTTGAAGTGATTGCAGAATACCGTTTTTTGTACAGAAATTTGATTCAGCTGATGAACCGAATAGATTTTTTAAAACGGCATTTTAGACACATATTGGCCCTCAAATCTCAGACAGCATTAAATATCATGAAAAAGCTGTCTGAAATTGGCTCAATAAAAGCCAGTGATGAAACCATTGCATCATTAGCCGATCAAATTGCTTTGACAGCCACATTTTGGTTGAATTATTCTATCGCCATTTATGACGATGATTTTGAAGAAGAAAAAAAACTGTCACATGGTATATTTCATGTCATGCGATTAGTGGCGCCTTTTTTAAATGATGAAGACAAAGAAATTCTAGATCAATTATCAGCCCAATACTTATAATCCAGAACTTTGTATAACAATTGCGAAGAGTAAAAAATTAATTAACAAACCATTCAATTCTTAAGATACCACTATGAATAAAAAATTTATGCGCAAAGCCATCGAACTATCGATTTCAAATGTTACAGAAGGAAAAGGCGGCCCATTTGGAGCTGTCATTGTTAAAGATAACAAAATAATTGCAACAGGCGCTAACTGCGTCACTAGCGACAATGATCCAACGGCTCATGCAGAAGTTGTGGCCATAAGAAATGCATGCAAAGCAATGGATTCATTTCAATTAGAAGGTTGTGAAGTCTATACATCCTGTGAACCCTGCCCTATGTGTTTGGGAGCAATATATTGGGCCAGACCTGATGCAGTTTATTATGGCAATACAAAAGCGGATGCCGCTGAAATTGATTTTGACGATCAATTTATCTACGATGAACTTGATTTACCTTTGGGAAATAGAAAATTAAAGATGACACAACTGCTTCATGACGAGGCCATTACTGCCTTTGAACTGTGGCAGGACAACACAAAAAAAGTTAAATATTAGCCCTTTAAGAGTGCTTCAGAATTGGAAGTTTAATAGAAAATAAAGTATAATGAATACGTAAACATTCCACGTTTACATATGTAAATTAACTAAGAGAACAACATGAAAAAAACACTACTTTTAACTTCAATTTTAGCCAGTAGTTTAATCTCATTTTCAGCTTTTGCTGGTGATGCCGCTGCTGGAAAAGCAAAATCTGCTGTGTGTGCAGCTTGTCACGGTCCTGCGGGAATTTCAGTCAATCCAATGTGGCCAAATTTAGCGGGTCAACAAGAATTGTATCTTATCAAACAAATAAAAGCCTTCCGTGACGGAACCAGAAAAGACCCATCAATGGCACCAATGGTTGCTGGTTTATCTGACGAAGACATTGAAAATTTAGCAGCTTATTATACAAGTCTAAAATAAATCATAAAATAATCGTACCAAAAAAAAGCCTCAATATTTGAGGCTTTTTTTGTATTTTAAAAAGGCATTCCACCTGGTGGCATTCCTCCTGGCGGTTTTCCTCCAGATAATTTGCTCATCATTTTCATCATGCCTTTGCCACTGAATTTTTTCATCATTTTCTGCATTTGATTAAACTGTTTTAACATACGTGTAACATCCTGAATTTCATTGCCTGAACCCACTGCGATTCTTCTTTTCCTTGAACCCTTTATTAATTGTGGAAATTTACGTTCTTTTTTGGTCATTGAATTGATTATGGCAATCATTTTGTCAGTAGATTTGTCATTGACTTGATTTTTAACCGCATTGGGCAGGTTTCCCATTCCTGGAAGCTTGTCCATCATTGAAGACATTCCACCCATATTTTGCATTTGCATGAGTTGATCTTTAAAGTCAACCAAACTAAACCTTTGGCCTTTTTTTACTTTTTTTGCTAATTTTTCAGCTTGAGATTTATCTACTTTCCTTTCAATCTCTTCAACCAATGATAAGACATCTCCCATTCCCAAAATACTGGAAGCAATACGATCTGGATGGAAGGGTTCTAGGGCTTCCATTTTTTCCCCTATACCCATAAATTTAATAGGCTTACCGACTATATTCCTGACAGATAAAGCCGCACCTCCTCGTGCGTCACCATCTAATTTTGTGAGTATCACACCTGTTAAATCAAGAACTTCAGAAAAGGCTTTAGCTGTGTTAGCTGCATCTTGTCCCGTCATGGCATCGACAACAAACAAAGTTTCAATTGGGTTCAGGTTTTCTTGTAGTCCTTTTATCTCCTGCATCATGCCTTCATCTACGGCTAAACGCCCGGCAGTATCCACGATAAGTACATCATAAAAACCTTTACGTGCCGCTTCAATAGCAGATTGACCGATTGAAATCGGATTATCAATCACTGATGAAGGAAAAAAAGTAGCGCCCACTTGATCTGCAACAGTTTGCAGTTGTTCAATTGCTGCAGGTCTATAAACATCAGCACTAACAACCATGACTTTTTTACGTTCACGTTCTATTAAATACTTCGCCAGCTTTGCAGTCGATGTGGTTTTACCTGCACCTTGCAAACCTGCCATTAAGAACACCGCTGGAGGTTGAGTAGAAAGGTTTAAAGCTTGTACAGATGATCCCAATGTCTCAGTTAACTCTTCTTTTACAATCTTGATCAAGACTTGGTCAGGTTTTAAACTGGTTAAAACATTTTCACCCAGCGCACGTGTTTTAACTTGCTCAATAAAAGATTTGACAACTGGCAATGCGACATCTGCCTCGAGTAAGGCGATACGAACTTCTCTCAAAGCATCTGAAATATTTTTTTCAGTTAAAGTTGCTTGGCCTTTAATCTTTTGAATGGATTTGGCTATATTATCTTTTAAATTGTCAAACATGTGTTTTCATTTCGCTTGGTATTTGATGAACTGTTCATTATAATACTTCATATGTATAAATCAAAAAATATTCCTCAATGCTAGTCATTATTTTGGTATCTGCCCTTTTGTATATATTATGGGGCATATCTAAGCCCAATAAAAAACTCACACAGTTTTTTATCTATATCGCTTGGGTTCTCCATGCCATTATTTGTTTTTATAATTTAATTGATGAACATGGATGGAAATTGAATATCATGAATGCTGTCTTATTAGCTTCATGGTTATCTGCTCTGGTTGTGATGTCCTTTAAAATCGATAGCAGTTGGGTAAAAATCCCGCTTGTGTTTTTTATCGTCATATCATTAATTATGGTAGATACTAATTCAGTACTTGATCACCATCATCACCATGAATTTTCATGGCAATTAAACCTGCACATTATGCTATCAATGCTGGCTTATGCTGTATTGTCTGTGGCTACCTTATATTCAGTTTCTTTGTGGGTACACATCAAAAAACTGAAAAACTCTAATTTTGACTCAGACATTAGTTTGAGTTCATTAATAGATGAAGAAAAAAAGATTTTTTACCTTGTCAGTCTTGGTTGGTTAATCCTATCCACTTCGCTTCTTTCAGGTGTTATCTTTATCGATAATTTTATAGAACAACAAATTGGCCATAAAGTGGTCTTTTCTCTCTTGGCTTGGTTAATATTTGGTAGTTTAATTATAGGCAGGTTAACACGAGGCTGGAGAGGTGAAAAATTGATCTCCTTAACGATTACTGGGATGACCATGCTGGCCATTGGTTATTTAGGCAGTAAAATAGTTTTAGAGTGGATAATTCATTAAATGAATGACATCCCTTTAAGCTTATTGCTCTCATCATTGGGTGTATTGTTGGTTCTTTCTGCATTTTTTTCTAGTTCAGAAACTGCATTAATGACACTTAATCGATTGCGATTAAAAAACTTAGCCAAGCAAAGTAAAGGTGCACAGCTGGCCCAAAAACTACTAAAGCAACCCGATAGATTAATTGGTTTGATTTTAATTGGCAATAATTTTATTAATATTGCGGCTTCTACTATCACAACCATGGCTGCATTTAAATTGGCGACAGATTTTGAAATCAGCACAGAAGCTGCAGCGGCTTATGGTACGGTTATTTTGACACTGTTGATCTTGATTTTCGCTGAGGTTACGCCAAAAACTTATGCGGCACTTCATCCTGAGCGCATTGCATTCCCAGCAGCTTTTATCTTGACTCCATTACTCAAAATAATGTATCCATTGGTTAGGGCAACTAATTTTATGACCAATGGTATTTTGAGGCTACTAGGCGTTCCAAAAGAAGTGGCTGAACAAGCACTTTCTCGAGAAGAACTTCGAACATTAGTTATTGAAAATCAAAACATTAGACCCGATAACAAACAAAAGATGATGATCAATATTTTGGACCTTGAACACATTGATGTTGATGACATCATGGTACCAAGAAATGAAGTCGTTGGCATTGACATCAATGATGATTGGCCTAAAATCGTTAACCAATTGGTGAATACTTATTTAACAAGACTGCCTGTGTATCGTGAAGATTTAAATAATATTATTGGCATTCTGCACATCAGAACTATATTGCCAAAATTATCACAAAACAAACTTGACCTATCAGGTTTGAGGTCTGTTTTAAGGAAACCTTATTTTATACCTGAAGGAGCAAATTTAGTCATTCAGCTCAAAGAATTTCAAAGGAGAGAAAGAAGACTGGGACTTATAGTAGATGAATACGGTGACATTCAAGGTCTAATTACCATTGATGATATATTAGAAGAAATTGTTGGCGACTTTACATCTGAACCTCAAAACCGGGGTCGAAATATTCTCAAAAATGATAAAAATGAATTTTACATTGATGGTCGGATTCAAATACGTTCATTGAATAGAAGACTGCAATGGGATCTTCCATTAGATGGTGCCAGTACATTAAGTGGATTAATAACCGAGCATTTAGGAAATCTGCCAAAGAAAAACACTGCCATTAAAATAAGAAAATATTGCATCACAATAATTAGTGTCAATGAAGACAACGTTATTAATAAAGCCATGATCAAATTGGAGAAGTAAAACAATAAACATTGGCATCTGTTGCTATGCCGTTGAGTCGTATTCTATTTTTTAGGCTCGCTTCTAATTCTGCCCCTGCATTTAATGCAACTTTTTGGCTGGCTTTATTACTAATCGCCACTATCAGTTCTATGCGAATTAAATTTAAAGGAACCATTGCATTTTTTACCAATAATTTCAGGGCTTCAGTACAAATGCGTTGGCCTGTAAACTCTGTTTTTATCCAATAACCGATGGATGCTACGTCATTTTGTGGGTCAAATATATGTAACCCAATCAATCCTGTGATAACACCTGAGTTATTTTTGATGACATAAGTATATTCCAGATTTGAATCCCAGTTCTTTATTTGTAGTTTTATAAAATCAAGACAATCATGTTTACTGTAATGTGAAGTCAACCAATTCAGCCATGGTGAAATCTCCCTTCTTGATGATAATATAGCATCATAAATATGATCCAAATTACGGAGTTTGATACGTTCTAAACTTAAGCTATTGTTAGATAATTTTTCTATCATATTGAAAGCTTGATTTTTCATCATCTGGATTCATATAATTATTATAACAGCGATTTTTCGATCAGTTAATAGAATTAAACCATCTTTAATTTTTAATCACTGTCATTACTCTGCTAAATATAGTCTAATATTTGATTAATGTTATTCACACCAGTGACTTTTATTTTCAATCCTTTGGTCCAAGAACCAATGTTGCCTTTTGGCACAATGGCATGTTTAAAACCATGATTAGCCGCCTCTTTTAACCTGTCCTCTCCATTAAAAACAGGGCGAATTTCTCCAGTTAAACCTACTTCGCCAAAAACTATGGTTCCCTTTGGTAAATAACGGTTTCTAAAACTCGAAACAACCGCCATGATAATTGCCAAATCAGCAGCAGGTTCTGTAATCTTCATTCCCCCCACAACATTAAGAAAAATATCATGATCATGAATTGGAATTTGACACATTCTGTGTAAAACTGCCAATAACATAGCTAAACGGTTGTGATCTAATCCCAAGGTTAAACGTCTTGGATTTCCTAGTGGACTTTGATCTGCTAAAGCTTGGACTTCAATTAGCAATGGCCTCGTACCTTCTCGGGTTACCATAACTACACTGCCAGGTTTCTCTGATTCGTGTTCTGATAAAAATATAGCTGATGGATTCTCAACTTCTTGAATACCTTTTTCTGTCATGGCAAAAACGCCAATTTCATTGACTGCACCAAATCTATTTTTTAATGCCCGTAAAATTCTATAGCGGCTATTGCCATCGCTCTCGAAATATAAAACTGTATCTACCATGTGTTCTAAAACTCGTGGACCAGCAATTCCACCTTCTTTGGTAACATGTCCTACAAAAATTATTGAAGTATTGTTTTGTTTTGCAAACCTCACTAATTGAGCGGCACATTCCTTGACTTGAGATATTGAACCAGGAATTGATGTGAGGTTTTCTGTATATAAAGTCTGTATTGAATCAATAACCATTAAATGAGGCTTATGACTTAAAGCTGATGCGATTATCTGTTCACTGGATGTTTCAGCCATGCACTCTAACTCTTTTGCATCCAAACCCAATCGATTAGCTCGCATACTTATTTGTGACAATGATTCTTCACCTGTTACATACAAGGTTTTAATGTCTTCTGGCATCGTTGCTGTCACTTGTAACATGAGAGTAGATTTTCCAATGCCTGGATCACCACCAATCAGAACCACAGACCCAGAAACAAGGCCACCACCAAGAACACGATCCAGTTCTCTTATTTTAGTTGAAGTCCTAATGTTTTTTTGGAATTTGACTTGGCCGAGTTTTTGTATTGTTTGCCCACCCGTCTCTCCCGCATATGTTGAGAATCTAGAAGATTTCTTTGCGGTAGAAGTTTGCACTATACTTTCCTCCAAACAGTTCCATTCACCACAATCACCACATTGTCCTGCCCATTTATTGTGGACCGCAGAACAATGTTTACAAGTGTATTGAATTTTAGCTTTAGCCATCAATAAAACCCAGCTAAATTTAATGATCTGCCGCCGCCTGGTCTTCTATCACCGATATTTTGTAAGGCATATTCAATTTCATATTCGCCAGGAGCAGAAATAAGTGTTAATTTAACTTCCCACCGGCGATTTTTATGGATATAGATAGCTCCAGAAACATTTAAGACATTTGATGTACTGTTGACTTGCCCTACCTTGATTTCAGGGTTTTCATCGGCAAAAACCACTTCTATTTCACCCATGTCTTTTTCTAGGGGTTCCAGAAGTTTTAATTCTTTGGTAGTTACTTTTCCTAATATTCTATGTACGGCACCATCTACCATTTCTAGGTGCTTAAAATCAAAATCTAAATAACCCGATATTTTGCCATGATTAAAATTTAAAAATGGATCAATTAATTTCCAATCAGCAGTTCCCATTAAATTTTTAATAATTTGTGATTTTGGAGATTTTATTAAATCTGCACTAAAATCAAAATCTTCATCTTTAATCGATAAACGCATCGTTACTTCATCATATGAACTGGGATAAACCAACCAATTAGCTACTCCTACATCTAAGCCTAAATAAGTGACTTTTTCAGCTGAACCCTTAACCAATGAACCAGAAATTTCTTCAAGTTTTAATGGACGCATTTCTTTTGCTATATGAGAATAATATAAATTTAAAGGCGTAAATGTAACAATTAACATTACAATAATAATAAGGTAAATCAAATATTTTATTAATTTCATTATTTTTCTTCCAGGGTTATTCTCGCATTACACAAACCATTTGTTCTGTCTAACAAGGCAATATCTGCTTCAGAGATATTAACATTAAAGTTTTCCTGTAATGGCTGTAACCAACTAATTAAATCGTCAAAAACCACTGAATCAAATGTAAGAATCAGGGTTTGATTGTCTTTGGGTTCTACACGTGTAACAAATTCTGAAAGGTTATTTTCAAGTAACTTACTGTCAATCCATGCAATAAATGGTTGATTGATGTCTCTTTGAAAATTACTTTTATTGATGTTTTGTTGGGTTAATAATTGTTCTGAGGATTGCATTTCTTTTAATTGTTGTTGCAATGTCAATTTTTGAACAGATTTTTCTTTAATAGAATTATTTATGGGTTGATAAATACCTACCCAAAACAACACTAGAGATATTAGTATCGAACCATAAACTATCAGTTTCCTTTCGTTTTCAGTCAATTGCTTATACCATTGCATCACAATTGCTCCATTGTAATAATAGAAGTAAAACCATCTTGAGTTGAGTTTCTAGTGCCAGTTCTGACCCTCATTGAAAAAGCATTTTTTTCAAGGCTTTGCTGAAATTGATTAAGCTGTGCCGCATTATTGGCTTTTAAGTTAACTTCTAATTTTGTATTGCGTTGTCTTAATGATGTTATTTCAATCTCAGGTATTTGATTAAGTGTTGTTCCCAAGTAGATCAGAGCTTGTATAAAACCTTGTTTATTATTGTTATTCTGTGTTGTATTAGTTAATTTTAATCGGGACAACATTGCTGAATATGGGTCATTAAGTTCAGTTGAATTGGCATTGGGTGCTATTTTTTGAAATAAAGATTTTTGAGATTCTTTTAATTGTCTGATATCATTTGATAATTCCCATATTTTATATCCATTAATAAATAACCAACTACTTATTAAAAGGCAGATCAATATACCTAGTTTTTTAACAGGATTTACTGATTTTTGTTTTGATGTTCTTTGTTCATATTGGCCTTGCAATAAGTTAACCGCATCACCAGAATCAATTGTTTGTGCTTGTAAAGCGCTCAAATTGATTTTTTTAATCAAAACATTCTCATGATTGTTTATCTTTAAATCTTTTTCTGAAAATTGTACTATTTTTTTAGATTGAGACAATGCTAAATAATTATCTAATAATGCATGGTTCAATGTTGTTCCATTTGCATCATCTCTGACAATACAATAGTTATCAAACACGCATAAAGATGTCATGCCTTTTTGATTTGGACAACTGTATAACTCAGAATAAACTTCATAACATAATAAATTATGCTGCTTAAGTTGCGATAATATTTTTTCAATTATTATTTTACTAATGACTGAAACTAAAACATTTTGGTTGATATGTTTTTTATAGGCAAAGTGATTAAGGTCAATATCTGTGGCGATTTTCTCTTCAATTGTAAAAGGAATAGACTGGCTTATAATTTCATCATTCTTACTGGGAATTTTCACTTCTGTAGAAAAAACCATATTCGCAGACAAAAACAAAATTAACCTATCTTTAGAATCCACATTGATCTCATCCCAATTTGATATTGTACTAGATTTAGCAACATTATCTGAAGGATTGTATCTGATGAGTGTATCAGGAATTAATTGATCATTAATTCGTACAATGATGAGGTTAGACATTTAATTTATCAAAATTAATTCTTGTTTAAAGAGCTTTTGTTATCAATAACAAAACAACTTACTCTCTGGTAATAGAAGTTAATACTTATCACCAGAGAGTAAAATTATTATGCCGGTTTTCTGTATTTTGGCATGAGCCAGTAAGCTAAAGCAGGCAGAATTAATAATGCACCTAGCATATTTAATATAAACATAAATGCCAATAAAACACCCATATCTGCTTGGAATTGTAAATCACTAAACATCCAAGTGCCAACGCCTACAGCTAATGTAATCGCTGTAAAAAACACCGCTTTACCTGTTATTCTTAAAGTTTGATAATAAGCTTCGCTTAGACCTAAACCTCGTTTTAAGAATTCTTGTAATTTACTGAATATGTAAATGCCATAATCAACTCCAATTCCTACACCCAGTGCTACAACAGGTAATGTATTAACTTTCAGTCCTATGCCCATAAAGGCCATTAAAGCATAAGCCAAGAACGAAACTAAAGCCAATGGAATAACAATTGCAAAAGTTCCTAATAGAGTTCTGAATGTTAATAAACATAATAGTACTATTGCCGCATAAACCAATATAAGCATAGGCATTTGAGCAGCTTTAACAACATCATTTGTTGCTGCCATGACACCAACATTGCCTGTTGCTAGTCTAAAACGTACTTCACCTTCTGCCAATTCATCTAATTGAGTCAGTTTAGCAGGGTTATTTAATTTATAAGTATCAATCTCGCCAGCTAAGTAATCAATGTCATCTTGATTATTAACATCTATATTACTGACAGCATCGATAATATTTTGAAACTTATCAGAAGCTGTATCACCGAGTTCATTAAGCGAACTAATGAT
>JBGCFT010000224.1:0-12392 GCA_045107085.1 Marinicellaceae bacterium
CTCAATCAATTCTTAAACCACTTCAAAAGACCCTCATTCAAAGTATAAAAATACTTCTTTTTGAACCTTTCAAACCGCCTTTGACAATACCCTTTCTCAAGCGAGATGCGCATTATAGGCAACGCTTTTCTAATGTAAAGACTTTTGTTGATTTATTTCTATTTAATTTACTTTAATCTTCAATAAAAACATCAACCTAATACTAGGCTATTGATTTATATGGTTTTTTTATTAATCAATAGTGATCTTAGCAAACTTTCTCTTGCCTACTTGAAATACAGCTTTATCGCCTGATTTAAAAATTTGCTTAGTATTAGAGACTTTTTCACTATTAATACTCACTGCATTTTGTTTAACCATTCGCATGGCATCAGATGTACTAACACATAATCCTGCATTCTTTAAAAGCAAAGCCAGGCTAATTTCTCCATTTTCTGCCTTAATAACTATTTCTGGAATGTCGTCTGGAATGGCTCCTTTTTGAAACTGCTTTTTAAATGCTTCTAATGCTTGATTTGCAGCATTTTTTCCGTGAAAGCGTTCAACTATTTCCAAGCCTAAAATAAATTTAATGTCTCGAGGGTTTCTTCCTTCAGCAATAGATTGCCTTAAGTTTTGAATCTCTGTATTGGTTTTAAAACTTAACAAATCAAAGTACCGCCACATTAACTCATCTGATATAGACATGATTTTTCCAAACATATCTTTTGCTGGCTCTTCTATGCCAATATAGTTACCTAATGATTTTGACATTTTTTGTACGCCATCCAAACCTTCTAGCAAAGGCATCGTTAAAACTACTTGAGGTTCTTGTCCAAATTGTGATTGTAAACTGCGTCCCATTAGCAAATTAAAAGTCTGGTCAGTTCCTCCAAGTTCTACATCTGATTTCATTGCTACAGAATCGTAACCTTGCACTAATGGATACATGAATTCATGGATAGCGATGGGCTGTTGAGAACCAAATCTCTTCGAGAAATCGTCTCTTTCTAGCATACGAGCTACCGTATATCTTGATGCCAAATCTATCATAGCTGCTGAGGACATTTTATTCATCCATGTTGAGTTAAAGGCTACAGATGTTTTAGATTCATCTAGAATCTTAAATATTTGTTGTTGATAAGTTTTGGCATTTTCATCAACTTGCTCTCTGGTTAAAATCTTTCTGGTGACATTCTTACCAGTAGGATCACCAATCATTCCAGTAAAATCTCCGATTAAAAAAGTAACATTGTGTCCTAATTGTTGGAATTGAGCCATTTTATTGATTAACACTGTATGCCCAATATGAAGATCTGGAGCCGTTGGATCAAAACCAGCTTTAATGTGTAATGGCTTGCCTTTTTTTAATTTCTTTTCTAATTCTTCTAATTTGATAACATCTTCAGTTCCTCTTGTTAATAACTCTAAAGATTCTTTTAGCGACATGGAATTTCCTATTGATAAGTTTTTAAAGGCGGTATTTTGGCATTAATGGTAATGAAGCTCAATAATTCATTGACGAAATTGACTATCTAATATATCTTTACTTCGATTAAAAGTTAACTATTACAGTCAATTGAATAAGAAAAAAAAACAAGCTGTCTTTAAAAACAGAAACGAACCAAGGTTTAAGCTTCCCCAAATTAAGCCATCTCAAATAAGATTCCCATCACTTAAAATTAATAAAGTTCCACTTATGATTGGTGCAACTCTTATCTCAATTTTAGTTTTATATGCTTTTGCCTCTCCTTCAGTTGACACCATCACTCAGCAAAAACAGTTACTAGTAGAGATCCCAGAACAACCTCTGGTCAATTTCACAGCATTATCTTCAGAAGAAAATATTAAATGGCAAGAAATTTCGATTGAAAAAGGCCAATCCTTATCAAGTATTTTCAAAGACTTAAAACTAAGTCAAACGCTGCTTTATAACATTATTCATTTAAATGATGATGCAAAACAGTTAACCAAAATTTATCCAGGCGCAATCATCTCCTTTTCTTTAACAGACGATGGTGAATTTTCACAGCTCAAATATAAACTATCTGAATCTGATGAATTATTTGTTAAAAATAACTTAATAAACAAGCAACTTTCCACTAATATTGTATCACACCCAACTGAAGTTAATATCCAAACAGCAAATGGAATCATTACCGGTTCTTTGTTTAATGCAGGAAAAAAATCAGGCTTAACTGATGCCATGGTTATGAAATTAGCCAGTATATTTGCTTGGGATATTGATTTTGTATTAGACATAAGGCAAGGAGATAGTTTCTCTCTTATTTATGAGAAGATCTATCAAGACGGAGAGTTTCTACGAGATGGAAATATCATAGCAGCATCCTTTACAAACCAAGGAGAAACTTACCAAGCGATATCTTATGATGATGGAAATGGTTTTAGTTATTATAATCCAGAAGGAAGGAACATGAAAAAAGCTTTTTTACGTGCTCCTTTAAACTTTTCATACATTAGCTCAAACTTTAACCCTAGGCGGTTTCATCCTGTTCAAAAAAGAGTAAAACCTCACAGAGGTATTGACTATGCTGCTCCCAAAGGAACACCAGTGTTTGCAGCAGGAAATGGAACAGTAACGCATTCAGGTTATAATAAATACAATGGTAATTATGTCTACATTAAACATCCCAGCGGTATAGTGACTAAATATTTACATTTTGCCAAACGAAAAGTTAAACGTGGTCAGAAAGTTAGACAAGGCCAAACAATAGGTACTGTTGGTGCAACTGGAATGGTTACAGGCGCCCATTTACATTACGAATTTGTTCTTAATGGTGTTCATAGGAATCCGAGAACTGTTAAACTACCAAAGGCCAGTCCATTGGCTAAAAACAAATTAAGTGATTATTTAATGTATGCCAATCCGCTTCTTTCACAATTAGAGAGCATAAATGTAGATAAAGTTGCTATTCAAAAACATTTAGAAACAAATAAAGAATCTTGAAAGAATATTATATTGGCCTTTTGTCAGGAACAAGTGTTGATGCCATTGATGCAGCAATAATTTCAATCGAAAATAATAAAATTAAACTACATGCAACGCATGAACAACCATTTAGTGGTGAAGTACAAGGTAAAATACAAAAAATCATTAAATCTCAAGCCGCAAGCTTTCAATTAATCTGCGAAGTAGATTCCTTACTGGCTTTTGAGTTTGCGCAAGCAGTTAGTATCCTTCTTAATAAATCAAAAATCAAAAATGCTCATATAAAAGCTATTGGATCTCATGGACAAACCGTTTTTCATGAACCCAACGGTAATCATACGGCGAGTATCCAATTGGGATCAGCGCACAAAATTGCTGCCATGACCCATATTAATGTTGTCTATAATTTTAGACAAATGGACATGGCGTTAGGAGGTCAAGGCGCACCTTTAGCTCCCTTACTTCATAGTAAACTTTTTTATAATAACAATAAGAATACTGCAGTTATTAATCTAGGTGGTATCGCAAATATAAGTTTTATTGGCAGAGATTATGATCAAGTAATAGGTTATGATATAGGACCAGCTAATTGTTTGATTGATGAATGGATCAATATACACAAACAATTGCCTTATGACGAAAATGGTTCATGGGCAAGACAAGGACGCCTCAACAGTATTTTGTTAGCTCAAATGTTAGAAGATAATTATTTTGCCAAAGCACATCCTAAAAGTACCGGTAGAGAGCATTTTAATAGACAATGGTATAACAATTTTACAGAAGAATTTAAAAAAACTTCAGCTGTTGATATACAAACCACGTTAACACATTTAATAGCAGCCTCTATAGAAAGAGAAATGACAGGCAAATCGATTGATAATATTGTCATCATGGGCGGAGGCAGTAAAAATGATTTTATATTGGAATTAATTCATCAATACACAGGTCTTGAAACAACTATTTCAAATGATTTCGGATATGATGCTGACTGGATTGAAGCCATCTTATTTGCATATCTGGCTCACAAACGCATTAATAAAGAAAAAATAAATTTAACTTCTATAACTGGCTCGTCAAAAAAGTTACTTGTTGGTGACTTGGTAGCTATTTGATAATCTATTTAACATGCCAAAAGTGCCTGTTGTTGTCTAAAAATTGATTAATTACAATAGAGTTTTGTGAAAACAATAATTCAATCATTCCTTTTTCTTGTGTATCATAAAAGCTTATATTGTTTTTAGTATACCTAGACTTAACAATTGGGTGAGGATGATTAAATTGATTTAGATAACCAGATGAATTCAAAGCTATTTTTGGATTAATTGTGTTAATAAAATTTTGACTAGAAGATGTTTTACTTCCATGATGTGGCACCAATATTACATCGCTTTCGATACTTTGTTTAAATTGAGTTATCAGTCTGTACTCAACGGGTTCTTCAATATCCCCAGTCAACAAAATAGAACCACTGCTACTCGAAATTTTTAAAACACAAGAGGAATTGTTTTTCAAATAAGGTTTAATTTCAAAGGGACTTAATACTTCAAATACAACTTCGTTCCAAGTCCAACTATTAGGGTATTGACAGGCTTTATGTTTTCCCATTACATCATATATCTCCGTTAAAGGGAAGGCATTAATAAAAGCATCAACACCTCCAGCATGATCGTTATCATTGTGAGATAAAATCAACTTATCAATGTGATGAATTCCTTGATGATTTAAAAATGGAACGACAACTGAGTTAGCCAATGAAAAGCCTGATTCAAATTTAGCACCAACATCATATACCATTGCATAATCTTGAGTTTGCAAAACAACTGATAGTCCTTGGCCCACATCTAGGACATTAACCAAGAATTCACCCTTTTCTAATTGACTTGTCTCGGTTCTAACAAAAGGAACTAAAAAAAAGATTGCCAATATTTTCCATCTAAAAAGTTTGGGCAAGAGTAAAAAAGTCATTAATAAAATTAAAGTAATAATTGAGAATAAACTAAAACTATTAATTTGTATAAATAGAAAATTAAATTCCTGTAAATAATCAAGAACCATAAAAAAGATACCTGCTATATCTTCTAAAAATTTAAATAAATAAGAAGCTAAGTTTATTGAAAAATAGCTAACAATTAAAGTCAAAAACATCAAAGGTATTAAAACCAATGATGCTAATGGTAAAAGTATTAAGTTAGAAATTGGCGTTAATAAATTCACTTTTTGAAATACAATGACCATGATTGGCATTAAGCCAATGAGAATAATTAATTGTGCTTGGATAAATGTTCCAACCTTAGATTTAAATGCCTTTCTGCCAGTAAAAGCCAACATGAGTAAAGCAACTGCAATAAATGAGAACCAGAAACCCATGTCCAAAACACTAAAAGGATCGGTAATTAAAACAACCATTAAAGCAAATGACCATGCTTGCCACCGGCTAATATTGAACTTGCTGGAATGCGCAATAGAAAATACTAAAACCATAACCAAGGCCCTTACCGTAGGTATGGATAAGCCTGCTAATAGAGCATAAAAGAGTGCAAAGCTAATAGCGAAAATAGCTTCAATTTTTAATCTATTAAATTTTTCAGAAGGGAAAATATAGAATATCATACGCCCAAATAAAATTCCTATAAATGCTATAAGGCCAATATGTAGGCCAGAGATAGCAATGATATGAGCCGTACCTGTTTCTTGAAAAAGGACTGCATCTTGAAAATTTATCTTACTTTTGTCTCCAATTGATAATGCTTGTATGAGACCTTTAACTCTAGAAGAAGTAAAATTATTTTCAATTAGCTGTGATATTTGAAATCTACGTTTATCAATCCAATAAGACCAGTCTTTATCAATCGAATGAATGTACTGCGCATTTTTTACGGATGCTGTTGCATCAAATCCTTGGCGGAACAGCCATTTACTGTAATCAAATGAACCTGGATTATGATAGCCATTGATCGGTTTTAATTTTAGATTTAATACCCATTTCTGACCTATTTCAACTTCATTTTCATTATTGTACCAATTGACCAATATCTTATCTATTTTAGATTTTGGAGTGGAATCCATCACTCTTAGAGCAAATTGTGTTTTATGCCCTCTTGCGCCTAAATCAGAACTCACTGGTAATGAATCAATGATTCCATTCACTTTTATTTCGTTTTCTTCAGAATCTAAGAATTGATTATTCTTTGCAAAATATGCATTCGATATAGCAAAAATAAACCCTAAGCACAGACCCAATAAAATGACAGTGCACTTCAAACATTTATTTTTCAGAAGAAAGCATAGAATAAAAGCTGGTAAAGCAACGGTTAACCACATTAGATCTATGTATGGTAACCAAATGAGTTGACTTACTCCTATAAGAAAACTAATTGAGAAAATTAACATTGACAAATCCTTTGTCCAACAATGAAATCTAATCTTGTAGGACTAGTTTTCCTCCAGTTAATTCGTAAATTTTATTCATTTTCATGGCCAATGATTTATCGTGCGTTACTATAATCATTCCATTATTTTGGCTAGAATTTAATTCAAGCATTAATTCTATTACTGAAGTAGCAGTCGATTCATCTAGGTTTCCCGTTGGTTCGTCTGCTAGCAGACAAGCCGGATTATTAACAAGAGCTCTTGCAATAGCTGCACGTTGTCTCTCTCCTCCTGAAAGCTGCCCTGGTCTGTGTTTAATTCGGTTATCTAAACCCACTTTATCAAGCAAATTTTCAGCAGTCACTCTGGCAGATTTTTTACTTTGTTTGTTTATTAGTAATGGCATCATTACATTTTCTAATGCAGAAAATTCAGGCAATAAGTGATGGAATTGATAAACAAATCCCAAATGGTGATTTCTTGATAGTCCTCTTTTTTTATTGCTGAGTTTAGCTAAATCAATGCCTTTTAAAAATACTTCTCCAGAAGTGGGTATATCAAGACCACCTAATAACTGTAACAACGTACTTTTGCCAGCACCTGAAGCCCCCATAATGGCAACACTTTCTCCATGTTTAATATTAAAATCAATCTCATCAAGCACAGGAATTATAATATTTCCATCTTTAAACTCTTTAGTAATGCCAATGCATTGTATGATACTATTCTGTAAATTACTCATAGCGCAATGCCTCAGCTGGTTGTATTCTACTGGCTCGCCAAGCTGGATAAATAGTTGCTAATATTGATAAACCAAATGCGACTACAACAATTGAAATAACATCTGCTTGCTGAATGTCTGCAGTAATATCACTTATATAGTAAACATCGGATGACATGAAATCTGTTTTAAAATAATCTTCTAGCCATGCAATAATAGAACTGACATTAATTGAAATGACTAAACCTAAAATGGTACCAATAATCGTGCCTATTGAGCCGATAACAATTCCTGATATCATAAATATACTCATGACTTGAGAACTGGACATTCCTAAAGTTCTTAAGATGGCTATGTCACTGTTTTTTTCAGTGACTAGCATGACCATAGTTGATAAGATATTAAATGCAGCAACAGCTACAATCATTGATAATATAATGAACATCACAATTCTTTCTTGCTGTGTGGCTTGGTAAAAATTAGAGTTTTCTTGCGTCCAATCACGAACCCGATAAAATCCCCCCAATTTTTCACTTAAATGATAAGCAATCTTAGGTGCCTGCATTAGATCAGTTGTCTTTATTCTAATGCCTTCAATACCACCGTTGGTTTTTTCTAGTTTTTGTGCGTCTTGTAGATGTATGAGTGCTAATTTAGAGTCGTATTCGTAAGCACCCATTTCAAAAGTACCAACCACTGTAAATCTTTTCATCCTTGGCATAATTCCAACTGCTGTGGTTTTAAATTGAGGTATGTAAACAGTAATTTTTTCTCCTGGTCCTACACCTAAAATAGTTGCAAGGTCAGTGCCTAAAATTATATTGAATTCACCTGCTTGCAAATCATCTAGTGATCCATACTCCATATTTTCGGATATCTGAGTCACTTTTTTTTCATAGTTTGGATCTATTCCTTGAATAAGTGCACCATTCGTTCTGTAACCTTGGAGCATGGCTTCAGAACTAACATAGGGAGCTGAACTCACCACACCTTCTTCATTATTCGCAATAGTTAGAGCATCTTGCCATCCATGAATATACTCGTTTCCATAAGAAGAAATTGTTGCATGAGATACAGAACCTAACATTCTTTCTTTTAGTTCTTTATCGAATCCATTCATGACTGAAATTACGACTATAACAGTCATGACACCTATGGCAATACCAGCCATAGAAATCATTGATATAAAGGATATGAAGTGGTTTTTTCTTTTAGCTCTTGTATAGCGCAAGCCAATAAATAAGGGTAGATTCATTCAGTGATTATTAGATTAATTTAAGGTGAATAGGGCTAACTAGTAGAAATATTTAATACATGCTCAATAAATCGAATGTTCGGAATTTCAGACATTTCATCTTGAATAGTCACTCTTGAAGCAATTGCATTATTTTCATTTTCATCTGTCTGATGTACCTGTAAATCACCTTGTGTAACCAATTGTAATCTTGGAACACCTGATACAACCATGGCAAAATAAGGCATTTTTTCAATGTTTCCTAACGCTTTAATAACAGCAACACGCCCTACTTTTTTGTTTTCAATTTCGGAACCTGTTGATAAAGAGTTATAACAAATGACAGGTAAATCATAACCACGCCAATTTATTTTTCCTAGCAACCATTTTGGAGAATCTTCTATAGGTTCTAAATCTTTATAAGATACAACTTCAGCAATTATCGCATTGGGTAATAATACTTTTTTTTCTTCTGCAACGGGCATCATAATACCCCTGATTTCATTAGCCATTAGAATTCTCCTAATTGTTTTTTATATATTGAGCCATTTGTTTTGGCGTACCTTCAAAGTCAATTTGAATGAGCTTTTTTACACCAGAAACAATACTAGATAGGACACAACTTGATTCTATCTGAGTTATTACTTTACCACCTGCTTTTTTAATTAAATTAGCAGCTATAATTCCATCAGTTGACATCCCACTAAACACTGCCATGTTGATGTTATTTATATTTTTAATTAGTTTTTCAGTTGTAGCATCAATACATGGAGTAAATGCAAATACTTCATTTTGAGCTACTAACTCTATAGTACCTGTCTTATGAAATTCAATGTATTCATCTACTGGATACAAAAGACATGTTGGTACACTTATCTTCATGCCAGATACAGGAACATCCAATTGAATCTGACTAGCTGAACTTAATTGTTTTGCCATTAATGGCAAAAACTCTTTATCAATATGCTGAATAATAATAAAAACAAAACCTTCTACTTTACCAATTTCACTCAAGAACTCTTGAAGAGCTTCAGGTCCACCAATAGAAGCGGCTAAAATCCATACATGCTTTGCACCTATTTCAGATAAATCTACTGACATTTTATCAAAAGTTTCATTCTTTGTAATGTCAGGTAAAGTACTTAAATTCGAGTCAACCTTATTAAGTAAATGCCTTTCCCAGCTTTGTCGCTTTACACCAGTATAATTATTACTAATAAGGGCTTCGTTTATTATGATATTTGACTTATTATCAAATAAATAATCTAACAATTGATCATAATCAAATTCTACATCTCCAATATTAACAATCACTACATCAACTTTATCAATATCATTAAGCTCTAATTGAACATCTAATACATCCCATTGAATGACTGGAAAATCATATTGATTTAACTTTTCAAAAATTTGAATACCTGATTTTTCTCTATTGCCTACGTGAACTAAACCAACACAGTCTTTAGTATTTTTTTGATTCAATTAATTCTCTAATGTTCTCTAATAAATCAGCTTCTTGGTATGGTTTACCCAAGTATCTATCTACACCTAAGTCCATAGCCTTTTGTCTGTGTTTTTCACCCGTTCTAGAAGTAATCATTATAATTGGAATATCTGCATATTTTTCTTCCTTCTTCATTTCAATAGCCAATTCATAACCATCCATTCTTGGCATTTCTATATCCAGTAACATCACATCAGGTATGACTTCGCTTAATTGTTCTAAAGCATCTAACCCATCTTTTGCTGTTTCTACATCATATTCGTTTCTGCGAAGAATTCTTTCACCAACTTTTCTCATGGTAATTGAATCATCAACTATCATAATCACTGGATCTTTTTCAATTTCTTCTATTTCAATTACTGGGACAGAATCATCGATATTAGCAAGTTTTTCAGCATAAGCTCTAGATAATGGGATGACATCCAGTATGAGAACAACATTACCATCTCCTAATATTGTTGCACCATAAATTCCTGGTACACTTGATATTTGAGATCCAACTGTTTTAACAACGATTTCTCTAGATCCTAATATATTATCTACTCTCAATGCTACCCCATTGTCGCCAGATCTAATCATAACTAACGGTATTTGATTATTTTCTACTATGACTTCAGATTCAACATCTAGTAAGGTATTTAACTCTTGAATATCGTACTCTTCATTTGCATATTCATAAATATAATTTTTATCCTTAATCCTTTGCTGATAGTCTGGATAAGACATCCTAATAATTCCTTCAAGGCCAGATACTGGAATGGCATAAATTGTTTCGGACACTTCAACCAGCAATGCGCTTGATAAAGCCAATGTATAAGGAAGTCGAATACTAAATATAGTTCCTTGGTTTGGCTTCGAACGAATATCTAGAGTTCCACCCAGAAGATTAATTTGGTTACCAACCACATCCATGCCTACGCCACGTCCAGCTAGTTTTGACACTTCATCAACAGTTGAAAATCCACTATTTAATATCAATCGATCTATATTTTCATCAGATATAATGGCATCTTTTTTAATGAGACCTTTTTCTTCTGCTAATTTCTTAACTTTATCTCTATTAATACCAGCACCATCATCGGCAATACTAATTACTACTTCTGTAGCTTCTCTTCTTACGTCTATATTTATAGAGCCTTTTGCAGGTTTATTGGCTTTGTTTCTATCAGACTCAATTCCATGAGCCAAAGAATTTCTTAGCATATGTTCTAATGGTGCAATTACACCTTCTAGAACTGTTTTGTCCATTTCACCTTCAGCACCATTAACATCTAATTTGACCGGTTTATCTAATTCTTTCGATGTTGTTCTTACTAAACGTCTTAATCTTGGCACAATCGAGTTAAATGATACCAGTCTAGTTTCCATCAATCCTTCTTGAAGTTCGGTATTAACTCGGGATTGTTGAGTCAATAAGTTATCAGAAGTTCGAGCAACATCATCAAGATAGCTGTGAATGCTTGTTAAATCCGATACTGACTCTGTTAAAGATCGAGACAATTGTTGTAACTGAGAAAATCTATCCATTTCTAATGGATCAAAACCTTCATCATCATCTACAGTTTGGAATGTCGAGATAATTTGAGCTTCCGTTTCAGCATCTAATTTTCTTAATTGTTCTTTAATCCTCGCAACAGTATTGCCTAACTCTGATAAATTGACCCTGAAAGAACCAACTTCTTGCTCTAATCTGGAACGGTAAATACTCACTTCGCCAGCATAATTTACTAAATTATCTAGTAGTTCTGATCTTACTTTAATTTGGTTGCCAGATAATACATTGGCTTTTCTGGTACTTGTTTGAACTTCATCAACAATTTCTATTTCATCTTCTAATGAATCAAGTTGAGGGTCAATTGGTGCTAAATAATCTAAATCTAGTTTAGACTCTTCTGGAATGACATCATCGTCACCCACTAAGTGCTTGAGTCGATCTAATGTGTCTGTTACATCAAAAGATTCACCATAATCTTTCAGCTCTTTCATTTTATTCAACAAATCAAATGATTCTTGAATAGCTTCTAATGTTGGCTTATCAACATTACGATTTTCTTCGCCGATTATTTCTAATAAAGATTCAAGGACATGCCCAAGATTTCCAATATTCTCAAGGCCAGCCATTCTGGCGCCACCTTTCAAAGTATGCAAGTCTCTTTGAAGAGCAAGTATTAAAGAGGAATCCTTAGGGTTTTCTTCCAAATCAGAAAGAACGTGTTCAGTTCTGTCTAGAATATCATCCGCTTCTTCTTTAAATATTTCAAGTAGTTCTTCATCAAATTCATGAGACATATCATGATCGGATTCATCTTTATCATCGTAACTTGTAGAAATAGTTGCTGAAATATGCTCAAGATCCTCTGATGCATCGGCAGTAACATCCTCTTTTTGATCTTCTCTTATTTCAGTTTCTAAATCTTCTTCTAATTCTAGATCTTCTTCTGATTCAGATTCTAATTCTTCTTCTGTTTCTAATTCTAGATCTTCTTCTGATTCTAATTCTAGATCTTCTTCTAATTCAAATTCTAAATCTTCTTCTGATTCAGACTCCAGATTTTCTTCTAGTTCTAGTTCTAATTCTAAATCTTCTTCTGATTCAGATTCTAGATCATCTTCTAGTTCTAGTTCTAATTCTAAA
>JBGCFT010000225.1:0-22601 GCA_045107085.1 Marinicellaceae bacterium
TGAATACGGTGAGGTAGCTGCTGGTTCAACCTGCACGGTGAGTGTTGATATTGTGGCCACAATGCCTGGTACTTTTGTTAATGCTAGTTCAGTGTTAAGCGGTGGAGTTTTTGGTGATGGTACAACGCCAGCAACTGATACTTTGATAATAGAACCAGCTCCATTGTTCAATAAAGCATTTGTTGCGTCTGGATACGCAATTTTGCCAGGTTCAGGACAAAGCACACCACCACTTCCATTCGTGATTGGACTAAATGGAACATCGTCTTTGGTGTTTACAATTGACAATACTGCCAATACATTGGATGCAACCAATCTAGATTTTGTTGACAACCTTCCAGCTGATTTAATTCTAGCTAGTCCCGTTAATACACAAACAAATTGTACGGGTGGCACATTGACAGCAAACGATGGTGGAACTTCAATCAGTTATACTGGAGGCAGTGTTCCTGCAGGAGAGTTATGTGTATTAGTGGTCGATGTGACATCCTCAGTATTAGGTACTTATGATAACGTATCTAATTCTTTGACTTCATCTCATGGAGACAGTGGCACAGCTTCGCACAGTTTAATAGTCAGTGATATTACAGTTGTAAGTAAGTCATTTGCCAGAAGTATTGATATCATAAACAGACCTAATACATTAACTTTTACGTTTGATAACAGTGTTGCAACAGCTAATAACTTATTGTCATTAAATGACCCATTGCCTTTGGGTATGGAAATAGCCAGTGTTCCTAATATTGTCACAGACTGCGCACCAAGAGTTCTTGAAACAGCTGACCCAGGTGGTTTAGAAATTTCCTTGTTCGATTTTTTTATTGCAGCTGGCGCCATGTGTACTTATTCTATTGACATCATTGCCACTGCTTCTGGCGATTTAGTTAATATAACGGACGCTCTGGGTACAGATTTGGGGCCAAGTAATCAAGCCACAGCAACCTTAACGGTGGAACAACCGCCTGCATTTTCAAAAGAATTTGTTCCAGCATCGATTGGACCTGGTGGTGTCAGTACATTAACGCTAACAATAGATAATAGTTCCAATACCATTGATGCAACAGCGCTTGATTTTACAGATAATTTTCCTGCAGGTTTAACTTTGGCAACTCCTGCTAATGCGACAAGCACATGTTCAGCCGGAACATTAACGGCTGTAGATGGCTCATCAGTTGTGAGTTATACAGGTGGAACAGTTTTGGCCAATACTACATGTGCCATCAATGTGGATGTCACATCTTCTACCTTAGGAGCAGCTAACAATGTTACAGGTGATTTAACATCGGGTCATGGCAACAGCGGAACCGCAACAGCTAATTTATTGGTAACAAATGCGCCACTGTTATCAAAAGCATTTTCTGTCAATCCTGATGTGATTAACAATCCGAATGCTTTAGTATTTACCATAGATAATAGTATGAATATTATTACTGTGGACAACTTGGTCTTTAATGATCCATTACCAGCAGGAATGATCGTTTCAGCGACACCCAATGCATCAACGACATGTACAGGCGGAACTATTACGGCTGTTGCAGGCAGTAGCACTATAGATTTTAGTGGTGGAACAATATTGGCTTCATCAAGTTGTACGGTATCTGTTGATGTTCAAACAACAGCGACAGGTGGATTTATAAACACTACTTCTGTATTAACTTCCAGTCTTGGTGATTCTAATGCAGCCACCGCTGAATTAATGATTAGTCCAGAGCCATTATTTGAAATGCAGTTTGTACCCAATGTGATTCAAATAAATGCAACAAGTACTATTTTTTATAATATGACTAATCAGCTCAGTACATTAGATGTGAATAACTTTACATTTACTGACAACTTGCCAGCGGGTTTAGAAGTGGTTGGAACAGGGTTAAGTCCATCTAAAAGTGGTGGCGCTTGTTCTGCAACGGTCGATGCTCCAGTTGGAGGCTCTACAATTACGGTAACTAATGGAGTTGTTCCAGCCTCTGGCTTCTGCTTTATAGCTGTGGAAGTGACATCAAGTGTATCTGGCAATTATGAAAACACAACAGGTGACTTTATCTCTAATCATGGTAACAGTGGATCGGCAACAGCGAACTTGTTGGTTTCAAATACGCCTATATTATCAAAATCTTTTGGAAATAATCCAGGTGTCATAAATAGTCCAAACACTTTGACATTTACTATCGATAACACCATGAATGCTATCAATGTTGGTGGATTAGCTTTCGATGATCCGTTACCAAGTGGTATGACAGTCGCATCAACACCAAATGCTTCTTCAACTTGTGTAGGCGGGACGTTAACAGCTATTGCAGAAAGTGGTTTAATCAGTTATTCAGGTGGAAGTGTTAATGCTTCGTCTAGTTGTACAATTAATGTAGATATTCAGGTGATAGTACCTGGAATCCTCACCAATACGACATCAATATTAAGCACAGATTTAGGTGATTCGAATCAAGCTGTGGCTGAGTTGACGATAATTGGAGCGCCAACAATAACTAAGAGCTTTGTGAGCGATAGTATAACAGCGGGCGACTCCATAGATTTAACCTTTAGTGTCATCAACAATTCGCCAGCAGCAGCATCACAAATTTCATTTAGTGATGATCTGCAAGCTTTCATTAGTGGTAGTCAGGCTATTAATTTACCACAAAATGATGTGTGTGGAGCTGGTTCAACTGTCACTGGATCTTCAACTATTGTTTTACAAAATGGGGCTTTAGCAGCTAATTCAAGTTGTCAGTTTACAGTGACAGTTTCAGTACCTAATATTACTGATGCTGGTTTTTATGTGAACAATACCAGTGTTGTGGTTGCTAATATAAATGGCATATCAATTACAGGTAGTGCAGGTGCTGTAGCACAAGACACCCTTAATGTTTCAGGCTTTGCCTTTCAGATTCCGGTATTAGATAATTGGAAACTTATGAGTTTACTCATTTTAATGATGTTGATGATGGGTTATTATTATCAAAGAAAAGAGCAAAGTTAAGTGAGAGTTTTTAAACAAAAAAGTGCGATCATAATTGTCGCACTTTTTTTTGGATTTAACAATTCAGTATTAGCCGAATATTTTACAAATTTGGTAGATGAGTCAAAGATTTTATTTCAGCACAACAATGGCCAATCTGGAAATTTTAATTATCCAGAGATTGTTGGGTCAGGAGTAGCATTGTTAGATGTTGATAATGATGGAGATTTAGATATTTATTTTGTGCAAAGTGGGGCTTTTGATAAGAATAAATTGACCGATGAATTGTATATTAATGAAATCAGTTTGACCAATAAGTTGGCTTTTAAAAAAAGCAAATCAAAATTACAAAAAAAAACCACAGGATATGGAATTGGCATAGCCACTGCTGATATTAATAATGATGGTTGGATGGATTTTTATTTAACTAACTATAAAAACAATCAATTGTTTGTTAATCAATCTGGTAAAGGGTTTGCTGAAAAAAATATAAAAGAAAACAATCACCTGTGGTCAAGTAGTGCGAGTTTCTGTGATATAAATAATGATGGTTTTAAAGATTTATATGTGAGCAATTATGTTGAATGGTCTCCAGAGAACAATCCCAAATGTTATAACGCATCGAGTAAACAAGATTTTTGTGGTCCGAATACATTTCAGGGCTTGAAAGACAGTTTTTATCTGAATGAATCAGGAAAAAGCATGTTAGAAAAAACTGACCAATTCTTTCCTGAGATGCCTCAGATGCCTGGATTAAATGTTATTTGTCAAGATTTAAATAATGATGGATTTAACGATTTTATTGTGGCCAATGATGGCAAGCCCAATTTAGTTTGGTTGAATCAAAAGGGAGTTTCATTTAAAGAGCATGGTCTTTTTTCTGGCCTAGCAGTCAATGCACAAGGAGTTGCTGAGGCCAGTATGGGAATGGCAACAGCAGATTATGATGCGGATGGTGATTTAGATATCTTCTTTACCCATTTAATGAATGAATCCAATACGCTTTATCAAAATAATGGCAAAGGTTTTTTTAGAGATGTTTCCAATCGAACAAAATTGTCTGCTCAAAGCATGGCATTTACCGGTTGGGCAGCTGGATTTTTAATGGTTAATGATGATGTTTATCCTGATTTGGTCATCTTTAATGGAGCAGTTGCAGATGCCAGTGATAAAAAATCTGATAAAGCCTCTTTAGATCAATTTAATCAATTGTTTTTGAACTCTTCTAATGGCCAGTTTATTCATGTGAATAATGAACAATGGCTTCGTAAAAAAGCCAATACTCGCGGAGCATCTTTTGGTGATTTAGACAATGATGGCGATATAGATATTGTAGTGAGCAATAATAATGCAGAGCCTGATATCTTAATCAACAATCTTAATCCTGAACAATGGATGGGGTTAAGAATATATGATTCGCTGCATAGAAATTTTACAGTTCTACTATATAATGACACAAACACAATGCAAATTAATACTCAAACAGATGGAGCCTATGCATCAGCTCATGATGATAGATTGGTTTTTAATCAAGCTCAATTATCCATGTTTGACGGTGTTAAAATTATTCATCAAAATAAAGTTGTGTTTGATCTTGCACTGTCAAACACCAAAAAATATCAAACGATTAAATTAAAATGAAATTTATATTATTATTAACCTTACTGACTTTTCAATCAGTTGCTCAAGAAATTCCAAAAACTATAGATTTAGAAAATATAGCTACTAAAGGATTAGATAAAAACGTTGCCAAAGTTTTTCATCAAACAAAAGAACTTATTTTAAAAGCCCGTAAAGAGGAAAACACGTCTATTGAAACAGAAGGCATTAAACAATGGTGTTACTTATTGCACAATTATAACTTTTTAGATCAAGCAAAGAGTTGTTATTATTGGATAGGTATGCAGTTTAAAACTGATGCCAGATGGCCTTATTTGTTTGCGAAAGCTACTCACGAAAGTGGAGATTTAGACAGTGCAATAAACGGATATAAACAAGCATTAATGAGACAAAAAAATTATTTACCAGCACACTATCACCTGATTCGAATAGCAATGCAAAAAGGAGATTTGCATACTGCATTTGAGTTGTATTCACAAGTGCCTACAGTGTTAAGGTTAACATCAAGCATGATAAATTTGACAGGTGATTTATTTGCACAGGTTGAAAATCATCACATTGCCATTGGATATTATCAGCAAGCTTTACAACTCTTGCCTGAGGCCAATAGTTTGCATTACAAAATAGCCCAGAACTATCAAATGTTAGAAATGCCTGATTTAGCTCAGGAATATTTATCTAAAGCGGGTCAAATCCGAATCGCTTTGATTGATCCATATTACCAAGACGTAAAAAATACCATTATCGGAGAAATACCTTACCTGATTAAGGCAAAAACCGCACTACAACAATTGAATTTTAAACAAGCCATTGTTGACTATAATAAAGCGCTTGAATTTAATCCGAAAAGTAACACTGCAAAAACAAATATAGCAGTAGCCTATTTTCAGGATAATCAAATTGATAAAGCACAAGAAATATTCGAAAACCTAATAGAAGAATCACATGACAATTTAAAGGTGCTTTATAATTTAGCCGTCATTGCAAAAGTTCAAAATAATATCACCACAGCCATAAATTATTATAAAAAATACAGAAGCCTTGATAATCAAGATACCTTGGTTAACAATGAATTGGCAGAGATATATTATGCGCTCAAAAAATATGAGAAAGTTATAGAGTTAGCCGAAGAAAAGATAATGGCAACCGATGAAAAAATGCAGCTGTCAAAGGCAAAATCATTGGTTCATTTACAGAGATATGACGAAGCCATCGAACTATTGACGGAAATCGATAAATATAAACCCAACAATAACGAAGTTATGTTGTTATTAGCAAAACTCTACTCTCAAGTTCCAGATAAGTCTTTAAGAAATGCAGAACAATCGCTTAAATATGCATTGAAGGCTTATAACAACTCAACGGATCAATTAAGTTATTGGCAATTATTAATGGCATTGGATGAATCACAAAAATGTTCTGAGCTTAATAATAAAATGAAAGAATTTAGCCTTAATTATAAAATAGATAAACAACAAGTTATATCTAGATTTGCTCTTCAAAGAGGTGATGAGTTGAGGTGTCAACTTGATTAATCACAGGCTCTCAGTTGCTCCTATGCTTGATTGGACAGATAAGCATTGCAGGTTTTTGCACAGATTAATTTCAAAAGACGTTTTACTCTATTCGGAAATGGTGACTACGCCAGCTATATTAAAAGGCGATACTGAAAAGTACATTGGATTTAATGAACAAGAACATCCTGTCGTATTGCAACTAGGCGGATCTGATACGAAAGATTTGGCAGCCAGCTGCAAAGTAGCACAAGATTATGGATACGATGAAGTCAATCTTAATGTTGGTTGTCCCAGCGATCGAGTTCAAAAAGGCAGATTTGGTGCTTGTTTGATGAATGAACCACAACTTGTATTTGACTGTATTCAATCTATGAAACAAGCCGTGAACATTCCAATTACAGTAAAATGCAGAATAGGCGTTGATGACAATACCAGTTACGAAAACCTGCATGCCTTTGTCCAAAAATTAACTGATGCAGGCCTTGAAACTTTGATAATTCATGCGCGAATTGCACTACTTAAAGGCTTAAGTCCAAAACAAAATCGATCAGTTCCACCTCTAAATTATGATTATGTTTACCGCATCAAAAGTGATTTTCCAGAATTAACAATTGTGATTAATGGTGGAATTAATACTGTAGAAGAAGTTCGTTCTCACTTAAATCATGTTGATGGAGTGATGCTTGGTCGAGCTATCTGGAATAATCCTTGGTTATTAAATGATTTACAAAAGGAGTTATTCAAAACGGGTGATGAAAACTGTAGAGACAATGTTCTAAAAAAATACCAAGATTATTGCGAAAACCAGTTAACAAAAGGTGCAAAACTACATTGGTTGATTTCTCCAATCCTCAATCTCTATCATGGATTACCTGGCAATAAAAAATGGAAAAGCCATTTAGTTAGCCATGCCAAAAACCATCAGACTGATGTGTCGTTATTCAACCATGCAAGACAGTTTATAAACCATAATTAATACCTGTAATTCAATAAATAGATAATTGTATCTATGGTGCCAATAAAGATGTTGATAACTTTACAATTATTAAATTAAATAGGTTAAAATGCGCAGTTATTCTTTTGTTTTGAAATTAATTAATGAAAACAGTATATTTTATTTTAGGTATGCACCGATCAGGTACTTCAGCAATAGGTGGAGTATTGAATCATATGGGCTTTTATTTTGGAAATTATTTAATGGAGCCAAATAAGAATAATCCAAAAGGATATTTTGAAAATAATCATGTGTATTTGCTAAACCAAAAGATATTTAAGGAAAATAATAGTTCATGGAATGATTATAATTTCGAAATACAATCAATTAAACAACATGAAGTTGATAAATATGTTAATCAAATAAAAATAATAATAAATGAAGAATTTAAGTATGCCGAAAAATTTGTAATAAAAGACCCAAGGATATGCTTATTATTTCCAATTTGGGAAAAAGCGTGTATTGAATTAGGTATTAAAATTAAAATTATAATACCTTATCGAAACCCATTAGAAGTGGCTGAATCATTAAGAAAAAGAGAAAACTATTCCTATGAATATGGAATGATTCTATGGCTAAAACACTTTCTTTCGGCCGAACAGTTAAGTAGAAATTACAAGAGGCTTTTTATTGGTTTTGAAGAGTTGATAGATGAACCCATTGTTTTTACAAAATCATTTAGTAAATTTAGTGGAATTGAGATCACTGATAAGATGAAAAGCAATGTGTTAGATTTTTTAGACAAAGACTATAAACATTTTAATATTCCTTTGGATAATTTTACTGACAACGTACCAGAATTTCTCAAAAATTTAATAGATTTGATTAAAAACAAAGATTTTAAAAACTACAGTTCCTTCGATGTGTGTAGAAAAGGTTTTGAGAATTCACTTGAATTATTCCAACATAAGGAGATTTTTCAATCTTTAAAAAAGCTTGAAAGTGTTGAATCAGAAAAAAATATATTATTAAGTAAACTAACAATATCTCAAGATTTGCAATCTAACAGTGTTAAATTGTTGAATCAGAAAGAAGAAAGTTTATCAAAAGCTAATGAAGTTAATTTACGCAATGAAGAGAAGATACAAGAGCTAAATCTACTTAAGGAATCGGAAGAAAGATTATCAAAAAAAGTGATTCAACAAAGTAATGAAATTAGTGATAAGAACAAGACAATAGATCAACTAATTAATGAATTCAAAGAGCTTAAACACACATTTAACGTTAGTCAAAAGGAGAACGCTAAGTTATCTAAACTAACATTTGATATCAAAGATTTAGAATCAAGTTATGAAATACAAAAAAAACAATTAGAAAAGACAGAACTAATAAACACTAAATTAATTGAAAAAATAGATTCCAAATCTGAACAAATTGGTAAACTTAACAATGAAAATGTTTCAATTAAGAATAAACTAAATTCACTAGAAGATTCATTATATAAAGCAAGTGCAGATATATTTGAGAAAAATAAAAAGTCAATTGAACTAGAAAACACACTTTCTATAAAATCATCTATATTAAAAGATTTAGAATCTCAACAAAGTCAAAAAAACGCAGAAATCAATAAACATGTTGTTAATAATAAAATTTATAAGAGTAGGTTAGAGCAATCAGAAACTATTTCAAAAGCACAAATTAAATTAATTACAGAACAAAAACTACAATTAAAAAATCTTAAGACAGGATATGAAGGCCTTGAAAAGGAAAACGCAGAGTTAAAATATAATTTATTTATTCAAGAAAACAACAATGAAAAAATTAAATTTAATGTCATGTCATTTCTCGAATTTTTGCATAAGCACATAGATACACGATTTAATGAAATGGAACAGTCATTCATTGATTATGAAACTCAATCAAAGAATAAATTTTACATTTCAAAACGTAAATTGTTTGCATTTTTACACACTCAAAAGATGTCTTTTAAAGACATATCACAATTGCAAATTAACTATAAAAGACTTCCATTAAGGTTTTTAGAAAATTTTGATCAAGAACAGTACCTCGATCAAAATGATGACGTAAGAATGGCTATTTCAGGTGGAATGTTCAAAAATGCTGTTGAACACTTTATCAACTTTGGATATGATGAAATTTCATCAGGTGGAAGATATCTTTATTCTAGTTCAGAATTGATTAAAGAAATTGATTACTTGTTGACTAATAAAAATCAAGATAACGTTTTACATAAAAATAATTTTTCATTAAATCAAATTCAGACTAATGCTCAAGAAAGTAGTCAGCCAGATGTTAATCCATTAAATAGTCACTTTGCCCTTACAAACATTGATGGCAACGTAAAATATATATCAAATCAGAAAAATATATTAATTTGTGCGCATGTAGCTGGTAAGTATTTGTTTGGAAGCGAACGTAGCTTCTTAGATATGGTTAAAGCTGCTGCAAAAAATAATCATAATGTATTTGTTACATTGCCTCAAAATCAAGAAGAATATATTAAGTTTTTAAAGCCTTTAGTAACAAAAATTATTATATTTAAATACAATTGGTGGAGAAAGGAACTGCCTATTAATCTAAGGGTTATTGAAAAGTTTGAAAATGTAATAAATCACTTCAAAATTGACCTAGTTCATGTCAATACATTGATGTTACGAGAGCCATTATTGGCAGCAAAAAATCAATATGTTAAAAGTATAGTTCATGTAAGAGAGTTGTTAAATGGCGATCAAACTTTAATAGATGTTATCGGGCAATCAACAGAGGAAGTTTCAGATTTTGTTTATAATACTAGCGATATTGTTTTAGCTAATTCAAAAGCCACTTCAAGGTTATTCCCTCAATCATCTAAAGTGAAAATTATTCATAACACAGTAGCTGTAGAGGATTTTGATTTTGAAAATAAAATTGAAGGCACAATTAAAGTTGGATTAATAAGCAGCAATATTCCCAAAAAAGGCATATTTGATTTTGTTGATGTTGCCCAAAAATGCGAACATTTGTCACAGGTTGTTTTTAGATTAATTGGACCAGAGACAGAACATACTCTTAAACTTAAAGAACAACAGAAAAAAGGTGAAGTGCCTAAAAATATTGAGTTTACTGGCTATAAAGAAACAGCAATGGATGCAATAAAATCAACAAATATAGTATTAAGTTTGTCAAATTTTACTGAATCTTTTGGTCGAACAGTTATTGAAGGAATGTCAGCAAGTCGTCCGGTAGTGGCTTATAAATGGGGTGCTGTTGCAGAATTGATTGATAATGGAGTTGATGGATATTTAACAGAATATAAAGATACTAAAGCGATTGCTGAAAAAATTGAATCCTTAGTAATGAACCCAGCTAAGATAGTTGAAATAGGAGCAAATGGAAAAATTAAGGCACAAGTTTTTTCTTTTCAAAATTACCAATTAAAGTTAAAAAACTTATACCAAAACATTTTATACAACCAAAAAACAATCACTACTCCTACTTTAACTAAAATGCCTAATGCAGAAGAAAAAATAAAAATTGGTTATTTTCTATGGCACTTTCCTGTTCCATCAGAAACGTTTGTACTAAATGAGTTAAGACAGTTAAAACTTCTTGGATATGATGTCATGGTCTACTGCAAACAATCTCCATATCCAGATTTTAAACCGGATTTTGATATAAAATGGCAAAGAGTGACTTCGCCTGACGAAATGGCATTGTTGATTAAAAAAGACCAAAGAGATGTGATTCATTCACATTTCACTTATCCAACAGTAACAGACATGGTTTGGCCAGCTTGCGAAAAAGCGAAGATAGACTTTACTTTTATTGCCCACGCACAAGATATTTTTAGGTATTCAAACGAAGAGAAAAATAGAATAGATGAAATTGCAGCTTCACAATTTTGTTATCGAGTGTTTGTCCCATCAAGATTTCATTTACAATATTTAATAGAGAGAAATGTTCCTTCAAATAAGATTGTTATTAATCCAAATGGTATTGACCCAATACTTTATCAAACTGATGGAACAAATAATGCAGCAAAGAGATCAAAGAGAAGCATTTGTGCAATACATAGATTTACAGAAAAAAAAGGTTTAGAAAACCTAATTCTAGCTGGAAAAGATATTTATAAAGACATAGAAATCCATATATACGGTTATGGTGAACTTGAACAAAGTTATAAAAATCTGGCTAAAAATATTAGCAATGTAACGATACATGGAGGTGTAAAGAATCGAAACGAAATGTTGAAGATATTTAGTCAAAATGATTTTTTTGCTTGCCCTTCTGTTAGAGCTTCAGACGGTGATATGGATGGAATTCCAACGGTAGTTATGGAGGCCATGGCGGCAGGTATTCCTGTTCTAACAACTAACATATCTGGTATTCCAGATTTAGTAGTTGATGAAATCACTGGAATAATAACTGATTCTTCACAGACTTCAATAGCTACTAATATAAATCGGTTTTATGATTTGCCCACATCGAAAGTTAGCGCCATCATAGAAAATGCAAATAACAAGATTGTTGTAAATTATAATACACAAAGCTTAGTTAATAATTTAATCAGAGTTTGGTCAAAACAAACAGTTGATTTAATTATTGTAAGTTGGAACAATTTGCCGGAGTTAAAAGAGGTTATTAGGCGATTATTAAAATACACTTCTATGCCTTCACGTTTGATTATTTGTGATAATAATAGTCAAGCAGATGTTAAAGAATACCTCTCAAAGTTAGATTTAGAGTTCGAACAAGTAACAGTTATTTTTAATAAAGAAAATTCTATGGTAGGACCTGGAACGAATATAGCATTAGAAGAAAGTTATTCAGATTTTGCCATTTATGTTTGTGGTAAGGAGGGATTTGTTTTTAGGCATGGTTGGGAAGCGCCATTAATTAAATACATGCAAGAAAATCAAGAGGTTGGATTAGCCGGCACGCTTGGATATTCACCGACATACTTAACAGGAAAAGATTACCCCAAAGGCGTATCAGAATTTCCTAAGTTTCGTAACAAAGAGTATGCACTCAATAATCCTGACCGAATCTTTAAACACGTTCAAGGTGGTTTTTTTATCGTGCGAAAAACAATGGTAGACGAAATCGGTGGGTTTAGTGATGATGTGCCACACAATTATACCGATGTTGAATTCAGTTATTATGTAGAAAGTTGCGGTTGGAAACTGGGCAGCATCCCACAAATGTTAGCATTATATAATAAAACCAGACCAGGTATATTTTCACGTATTGACGAGTCAATCAATGCTATTCACCCTCCTACACTGAATGATTTAGAAAAATTAGAACGTATAACCCAATCAAAAACTCACTATTGTAATTTCTGTGATTGGGAAGGTGAAAATTTCACCAATCAAGACGAACTCAGTATTTGCCCTAAATGTCAAAGTTCTGATTTAGATAGAACAATTATTCGATACCTTGCGGAATCGACATTAACATACAGAAGGCTTTTAGCAATAGCAATAAATTTAAGTAATACGATAATTCCATACTGGAAAAAACAGTTCCAAGGTCGCTGTGTGTCTGAGTCATCAATTTTTAGCGAGATCAAATCATTAGGACAAATAAATCATCCAGATAGTAGATTACAATTAGCTTATTTGTGTATAGAACGTGACATGAGTGAAACAGAAATGTTTTCATTGACCAAAGAACTTAATCGCGTACTTGGATATGATGCTGAACTAATTGTTCAATTTAATAATTCGCAGATAGAACAAAATAAAATTCATAAAGTAATCTTAAAATCAGATTTTCAATTAAGCCAACCCATTCGATATTGCAGCAATGTGGTTAAATACGATTGGAATAAGTTGTTTGTATATATAAAACAGGAAAGATAATATGATAAGTTCCTATAAATCATTCTTTACATTTAGAACGTCCTCTATAAAAGATGATTTGTTTATTAATGTGTTCATAATTTCCAAAGTTACAAGCATGATGAAATACCAAAACGCTCTGATTCAATGAAAGTTCTAATTATTGGCGGTGCTGGATTTATCGGACTATCTGTTGCAAAGAAATTTCTTCAGAAAAATTTAAATGTCGTGATTGTTGATTCTGATTACAGAATTCAACGAAACATTGCAGATCTTACAGGTACTGAAAGTATAGTCATGGACTTTACTGATTTGGATGTAAACCTATTAGATTCGATCATTTCAAAAGGTGATATTGTCATTCATTTAGCGTGTACCACCAATCCATCAAAATCAATGCAGGATATAAAATACGATGCTCAATCCAACATTCTACCTAGTATAGATATTTTTAAAATTGCGATAAAAAACAAAGCCTCAAAGATTATATTTTCATCCAGTGGCGGAACAGTTTATGGGAATGTGAGTTCATCGTCAATTATCGAGTCTGATGATAAAAAACCCATCTCTGCTTACGGAGTTTCAAAATTAGCAATTGAGAACTATTTGTTACTAATGACTGCTAACTCTGACACTAATGGCATCTGTTTAAGAATTGGAAACCCATACGGTAGTTATCAATTAAAAGGCACCACAATAGGGGCAATAGCGGCCTTTTTTAATGCCACAAAAAACAATGAAACAATTACTATTTGGGGTGATGGTAATTTTATAAGAGACTATTTGTACATAGATGATTTATCGAATGCATTTTATTGCGCACTTAGAGATGACTCTCTAAGTGGAGTGTTTAATGTAGGCAGTGGTGTTGGTCATAGCTTAAATCAACTAATTACCATTATAAATGAAACAACACAAATCGACAATATTATAGAATACACAAAAAAAAGGGGGTTTGATGTACCGTCTATTGTATTAAATACCAATAAATTTAATAAAAAAACTGGCTGGAGTTGCCAATATAGCATAAACCAAGGGATAAATAAAATGTGGGATAGAATAAAAAATGATGAAAAAAACTGAACTTAATCTTCCAAATTTATTAGTTATTGGGGGCCAAAAGTGTGGTTCCACATGGATCCACAGAAAACTTTCTTTACATAACAAGTGCTTTATGTCAAAAGTGAAAGAATTAACTTTTTTCTTGAAAAAAGAAGAATTACATGACATTGCTGAGTACGCATCAAACTTTCAAATTGATAAATCACTTTATCAATACTACGGAGAAAGCACTCCCGTATATTTGTGGACCTACGATGAAAATGCCGCTTATTGTAAATATTCCTATGGCAATAAAAATATCGCAGCGAGCATTAGAAAGACATTGGGTCCTGAATTAAAAATAGTAATTTCATTGAGAAATCCAGTTGATAGGGCGCTCTCAGCATACTTACACCATTTTAAAAATGGTAGGTTTCGTGGAAACGAATCAATACTAGAAGTAGGTGATCAATATGGGATTATTGATATGGGGTTTTACAAAAGGCATTTAGCCCATTGGTTTAAATATTACCCCATAGAAAATTTCAGTTTTGTATTTTTTGATGATATAAAAAAAGATCCTCTTGCAACATTATTTAATTTGCTCACAGAACTAAATCTAGAAAATGATTTTAGTAGGCTTCCGAATGTGAGCCGACAAAATAATCCAGGATTCTCTTTAAAAGTAGTAAACGATTGCATAACCATAGATATGGAATCATTAAAAAAACTAAATGAAAATGCATTTATTAAAAATATTGCAAATTTACAAGACGATTATATTATTCCATTGATACATATTGATGAATTTAAAAAATTAAAAGAGATTTATAGAAGTGACAATGAATATATAATGAGATTATTAAATAGACACGATTTGAATTGGAACGATAATATTGACTTAGAATCATTTTTAAACAACTGAAAAATCAGTTGTTTAAAAGGTAACGACTTAAAAATTTTAAAAGTAAATAAACATTAAACCGATCAATTCTACTCCATTTGTAAATATGAAGATGAACCCTCAATCAAAAAAAAAATCAATAAGGTATTATTCCTTTTGGGTAGAACCTTAAATTATGATTTGTTTATAAATTGATATATTGTAGAATGCATATTACAAAAATAATTCTCATCTTAAATGGTTTTTAGTTCTCCTATTTTTTTATTTGGTTTTTTACCAATCACGCTCTTATTCTATTTTCTATCTCCAAGAAAGATTAAAAATATAATATTACTTAGCTTTAGTCTTTTATTTTATGCATGGGGAGAGGTCTTTTATTTAGGTATTATGCTTGTTAGTATAATATCAAATTATTTTGTTGGAAAACAAATTAACAAACATCAAAACGAGATCAGCAATAAGTCAAAAGTTATGTTGATTATTGGGGTTGTGATTAATTTATCGTTATTGATTTCATTTAAATATGCAAACTTTATAACTGATAATATTAATATCGTTTTATCTTTTTTTAGCTTTTCAGAAATAGATTTAAACCCAATTCATTTGCCCTTAGGCATTTCTTTTTTTACATTCCAAGCAATCTCTTACATCGTTGATGTTTACAGAAAAGATGTACCCGCACAACAAAATCCATTTGATCTGGCATTGTATATTTCATTGTTTCCACAATTGATAGCAGGACCAATAGTACGATATCATGATGTTGCAAATCAAATAAAAAGTAGAAACCATTCATTTGAAATGTTTTCAAGTGGTGTCGAACGATTCATCTTTGGTTTAGCAAAAAAAGTTTTGATAGCAAATTCCTTGGGTGAAGTTGCTGATACGATATTTTTGGCAACTAATAATGATTTAACATTACCATTAGCATGGATTGGCATTATTGCATATGCATTGCAGATATATTTTGATTTCTCTGGATATTCAGATATGGCCATTGGATTGGGGCGAATGTTTGGGTTCAGGTTCTTAGAGAATTTTAATTACCCCTACATTTCCACATCAGTAAGAGAGTTTTGGAGACGGTGGCATATTTCACTTTCAACTTGGTTCCGTGATTATTTATATATACCTCTTGGAGGAAGTAGAAAATCTCCGATAAGAATTTATCTTAATTTACTCATTGTATTTATTACGACAGGATTTTGGCATGGTGCAAGTTGGAATTTTATGGTGTGGGGTTTGTTTCATGGGTTCTTTTTAGCTTCTGAGCATGCTGGAATCTTTAAGTTTATGGATAAAGTATGGCGGCCTATTCAACATTTATATTTGTTGATTATTGTGCTCATTGGATGGGTGTTTTTTAGGGCCGAGACATTGACTCAAGGAGTATCCTATGTCGGAATTATGTTTGATATCAGTCTTATCGAAACGAGTGCGATTCAATTTGCTCAAATTATAAATCATGAAGTCATAATGGCTTTTGTTATTGGATTGATTTTATGTATGCCAACCTTTCCACAATTTTGTGCTCGCATTAAAGATGCCAGGCTATCAATTGGCTCTTATTCTTTTTCGTTGTTCAATATGGCAAAATTAATCTTACTATCGGTTTTATTGTTTTTATGTATATTAAAAATCTCTTCTTCAACGTATAACCCTTTTATTTACTTTAGGTTTTAAAAATAATGAAGAATTATAAATATAATATTGTGCTATCAATTTTATTTTGTGCATCAATTTTTACACCATTAATTATCGGTGTAATTGAGAAAGATAAAAAAGTATCAAGATATGAAAAAAGAAACTTATATTCGTTACCCAGTGCACCAGAAAATGCCAAAGATTTAGAGGGGTTCCCGCAAGAGTTAGATCAATATTATTCTGATCATTTTGGATTGAGAAATTGGTTCACTGGTATGTATAGAAAAGTCAAATTTTCATTAGGAGACTCTCCATCCGAGGATGTGACTGTAGGTCAAGATGGTTGGTTGTTTTTGGGTTCTATAAAAGCAGGATATAAAAAAAATAGTGATCCAATTGGTGATTATAGAAACATTAATAGATATTCAAAAAAACAACTTAAAAGTCTAGTTAAATACTTCAAAGGGCTTGATTTTTGGTTATCTCAGCAGGGCATTAAATTTGTATTTTTGATTGCTCCCAATAAACATTCGGTTTATGACGATAAACTACCTGAATATATAACCAAAATCAATGAAACATCAGCACAAGAACAATTGATATACCACTTGAAAAAATATACAAAAATTAATGTCGTTGAACTCCTAGAGCCATTAATTGATAAAAAGAACGATCATCAGCTATACCATAAAATTGATACCCATTGGACCCATCACGGTGCCAATATTGCACAATTTGAAATATTCAAAACTTTACAAAAACTATTTCCTAGTGAAATTGATCCGAATTTATTTGAGGTAAAAGAAGCTTATAGCAAAGGTGGAGATTTAGCAGGATATATTGGCATCTATGGATTGAGTAAATATGATCCTTTACCAGTGTTTCCTGATAGTTGCACACCATCTAGAACACCTCAAGATGCTTTACTGAGAGAAGTTTTTACAGATGAATGTGATGATAATAAAGTTACAGCCTTAATATATCGAGATTCTTTCTATACTAAATTAACTCCCTATTTTTCAAGACAACTAAATAAAACCACATATGTATTCAAAAAAATAAATTATCAATTGCTCAAAAAGCAAATTAGTCAATTCAAACCACAGTTAGTTATAGAAGAGTGGGTAGAAAGACATTTGCCCTATGTTCCAAAGGACGCATATATTTTCAAAAAACATTATGATAGGGAAGTATTTAATCAAAGCGAGGAAATTTTATTCTCAAATGATTGGAAGCAGTTAAAAATGAATAAAAGTTTGAAATTAGTCAGTTCTTCTAAAAGCCATATTAAATTAAAACCAATAGGAAACGATCCTACAATAACAATAAAGAACTTAAACTTTAAAAATCATGACGAATACATTATCAATATCAAACTTAACTCATCGATTAAATCTTCATTTCGAATTTTTTATAGCAGAGTAGGGGAAAATTCACCTAAATTTACTCAACAACACTCGATTAAAAAAAACATTAATAAGGGATTTTCGGATGCTTATATTTCATTAGATTATCAAAATTTAGGAAGTGAACTAAGAATTGACTTAAATAATACAAGTGGAATTGAAATTAAAGAAATAGTAATAAAAAAGGTCGTAAAGCTCTTCAATAAAAACTGAAAAAATATTAAGTAAACCAATAAAATGAGAACAACACATACTAGAACTTAATAGCTGAATGAATTATATAAATTAGATAATAGATTCATCTTGAACTATTGTAATGGATTGATTTAAAAAGGAGTGATGAAATTAATTTAACAACTCTCTTACAAAATTGATAATCCGTTAAAAGTAATCACCAATAACGTCATATACTAAACTAATTATTCTAAAAATAAGAACGTAATTTAATCCAACTGACGATTCTGTTAAAAAGATCATCTATTTGACTATAATGGGTGCTTCTAAAAAATTGGACTATGCCCATTCGAAATTGGAAAGCTGTACTCAATCGATTTGTGATAGAATATTAAAAGTTGCTTGAGCGATTACATTTAACTATGGTAAATACAAAGAAATATTTACACCCTCATTTTTTTATTTAGCATCTTCATTTACCATTAAAATATATAAATTGTTTACTATCGGTTTCAGTTGTTTTTATGAACATATTGGATTCTGTTTCTTCTTAGACCTGATTACTTCTATTGGTGATGAAAGACCTGGCGTTGGATAGAAGAATGTTTAGTTAATCAATAAATAATAAATTGGTTAGTCCTAGATGGGCATATCGAACCTCTGCAATTTGTTGTTCAGATAGTGAAATAAATGCAAACATTATAATTAATAAAGTTTGTTAGAAAAGCATTCAATGTGTTACTCTAAAATAAAAACTGTAGTGGTCGATAATTAGATCATTGCCATCTATGGTTGTGTTTTAAATTGAAATCGAGAGCATTAGTGTACAAGTTATTTTTCAGATTAATATATTTTTCTCTTTTAGTATCAATTTATGCTTTTGCTGAACTTGATGATACTAATTCTAATCAACTCGACTTTAACAGTATTTTGAAAACCAGTGTAAAGTCTAGTGGAACTAACAAAACACTCATTAAGTCGGCTGTATTTAACGCAAAGTTACTGCCAACCCCAGAGGGTATTGGAAGCCTTAACAGTGAATTTGGACACAGTATTTCTATCAATGGTAATCGGGCTCTTATCGGCGCACCGCGAATGGCATATAACGGCGCTGTTTATGTTATGGAATATGATGGGATTAATTGGAATAGACAGGCTATATTACAATCCAATGATGCTGAGTTTGGTTTTGGTTCATCTGTCAGCTTATCTGGAGATCGAGCGTTAATTACAACATTTAGAATTCTTTGTGGGGCAAGTATTTGCAGTAGTGCTGCATTTGTTTTTGATTTCGATGGCAGTGAATGGACATAAACGCATGAATTAAATACATTTAATACTTTACTAGACGATGGCTCAACAATAAGTCATTCTGGTAATAGATTGGTCCTTGGCAGGCCTCTTTTAAATTCGCCTGGAATCGCTTATGTCTATGACTTTGATGGGGTACAATGGCAACTAAGTCAGGTTCTGAGTGGGCTGGGAGCACCAGGAGACTACTTTGGCTCCTCTGTTAGTCTTTCTGGCAATAGATTGTTAGTGGGTGCCTTTAATGATAATAACCCTAATGGCAGATCTGGCGCTGCTTATATTTTTGATTATAATGGTAATGAATGGACAATGACCCAAAAAATCAGAGATGATATAGGTGATATAAGTAGTAGGTTTGGTATTGCTGTAAGCCTTGAAGGTGACAGGGTATTAATTGGAGCAGCTGGATCCATAGGAGCGGCTTTTATCTATGAACTTGATGGTAATACATGGTTACAGAAACAAGAATTTTTTTTAAATAACTCGTTTAGTTCTTCTAGATTTGGCAGCTCTGTGAACCTATCATCATCGAGAGCTATTATTGGCGCCCCAAGTGGTAAAGGCTTTGCGCATGTTTATGATTTTAATGGCAGTACTTGGAATAAAATTCAAACTATACTCCCTTCAGATAGCACAGAAGCCGATTTATTTGGGCACAATGTTAGTGTTTTTGGAGACTCTCTATTAATCGGAGCTCCGGATAATGATGATACAGGTGCTGTCTACCAATTTACTTTAGATAATAATGTTTGGGTGCAACAACAACAAATCCTCCCTGATGAATCTGCAGAGTTCGATGCGTTCAGTTCCTCTATCAGTCTTTTTGGAAATCGAGCACTGGTTGGAGCTCACTTAGATGATGAAAATGGCACAGATTCTGGTTCTGCTTATATTTTTGATTTTGATGGAAGTCATTGGATACTGACTCAAAAACTCTTCGCAAATGATGGCCAAGAAGGGGATTATTTTGGCCAAAATGTTAGCTTATTTGAAGGTCGGGCTTTAATTGGCTCACAGTCCGATTCTATAAATGGCAATCGCACGGGCTCTGCTTATTTATTTAATTTAATAGAAGGTGAATGGTTGCAGATTCAAAAAATTAATGACACAGATGGACAATTTGAAGATGAATTTGGTGGTAAGGTTAGTCTATCAAATGATCATGCATTAATAGGAGCGATTAATGATAATGATAGAGGCACAAATTCTGGCTCAGTTTATGCTTATGAATTAAAGAATGATGTGCTTTTTTTTAGTAACTTTGAAGTTATTATTGCTAACCAATAACACTAAAGATGAGTCAGTGTAGTACTGGTTTTAAAGCGTTAGATATATTTCTATTGAAACTTAAATTATTCTCATTAACACTCTATTCAATCATATACAATTTAAATAACATAACAACATGATAGTCAGAATTTAAAAGCAAATAAAGAACAATATCTATTTATAATTGATGCCTTCAGATATAAAATGAATCTCAATTAAATAAATTCTTTTATATGAAAATTACAATTATAGGATCTGGCTATGTAGGCCTTGTTAGCGGTACATGTTTTGCTCAAATGGGCAATCAAGTCACATGTGTCGATATTGATAAAATTAAAATTGAAAGCTTAAAGAAAAGCATTATTCCAATATATGAACCTGGTTTGGAAAGGATGGTTGTCGATAATCAGGCCAACGGTTCTTTAAAGTTTTCTTCAGGTCTGAAAGCCTCAATGCAAGAGTCTCAGATCGTTTTTATTGCTGTGGGCACGCCAATGGGTGCTGATGGAAGTGCAGATTTGAAATATGTTTTATCGGTAGCAGAAAGTATTGGAAAGTATCTTAAAGATTATACAGTAATTGTCGATAAGTCCACAGTTCCAGTTGGCACAGCTGATAAAGTTAAAAATGTTATTCAAAATGAGCTTGAAAAAAGAGAAGCACATATTGAATTTGACGTTGTTAGTAATCCAGAGTTTCTCAAAGAAGGTGCGGCTATTGATGATTTTATGCATCCTGATCGTGTTGTTGTTGGAGCAGACAGCAAAAAAGCCTTAGATATTATGCATGAGTTATACAAACCATTTATGAAACATCATGACCGCTTTATTTCTATGGATGTAAAAAGTGCTGAGATGACAAAATATGCAGCCAATGCCATGTTAGCAACAAAAATTTCATTTATGAATGAAATATCTAATATCTGCGAACTCGTTGGTGCAGATGTTAACAAAGTACGAAACGGTATTGGCAGTGATGAGCGTATTGGTTACAGTTTTATTTATCCCGGATGTGGCTATGGAGGCAGTTGTTTTCCAAAAGACGTTCAAGCATTAGGAAAAACTGCTTTAGAATATGGTTATGTACCCCAATTAATTAATGCCGTTGAGGGTGTCAATAAACAACAAAAATACGTTATCTCCAATAAAGTTATTAAACAATTTGGAGAAGATTTAAGTGGTAAAATATTTGCAGTTTGGGGCCTAGCCTTTAAACCTGGAACCGATGACATGCGTGAAGCCTCAGCAATCACTATTATAAATGAACTCACTCAACGCGGCGCTACAATACAAGCATACGACCCTAAAGCACGATCTGAGGCTGAATCACATTACTTAAAAGGCAATAATCGAGTGAATTATTGCGATGATAAATACTCAGCATTAGAGAACGCAGATGCCCTCATTTTAATCACTGAATGGTTGGAGTTTAGAAGCCCTGATTTTGATAAAATTAAAAGCCTATTAAAATCCAATTACTTTTTTGATGGCAGAAATCAATTTGATAAAAATCGCATGAAAGAACTTGGATTTAAGTACAGACAGATTGGCGTTGCTGATTAATTAGTTTTTATTTGATTTAAGCTCAAATATATAGCAAATATATAGCAAGCAATATATCAATATATAGGACACGCATTCGTAAAAATTATTAACAAAGTCAAATTAATGAAAACTTGGCTTGATTTTCTTTCGATTTATTAGTTTTTAACTGTGCAGTATAGTTTTTGGATCAGATTTATTGAAATACAATGATTTTGTCTTATTTGAAACGAAGTAATCCATCACACTCAAAAAGTGAATTCGAAATACTTGTGAATATATCCTATTCTAAAGCAGGATTTAACTGAATTCCAGTTCGCCATTTCTTACTGACAGATTGACAGAAATCTTTGAGTTGTTGAACTGTTCCAACAGCCGTATGACCTTTGGTTTTGAACTGATTTAATTCATCCATCCATGTGTCACTATTGAGATTTAATCGAT
>JBGCFT010000226.1:0-4015 GCA_045107085.1 Marinicellaceae bacterium
CAGACATAGATGGATTGCGTGCCATTGCAGTGTTATTAATTCTGATGTTCCATGCGGGTTTTGAATGGGCTTCTGGTGGCTATGTTGGAGTCGATGTATTCTTTGTTATTTCAGGCTTTTTAATTACGAGAAATATTAAAAGAGAGTTAGATCTACAACAGTTTTCTTTCACAAAGTTTTATCAGCGAAGGATAAAACGATTATTTCCTGCACTGTTTGCTACATTAATTATCACTTTTGTCTGTGGTTATTTTATCTTTTCTCCAGTAGATTTAGAAAGGTTAGGTCTATCGATTCAATATGCAGTTTTATCAATTTCTAATTTCTTTTTTTGGCAAGAATCTGGTTATTTTAATACGGGATCTGAAATAAAACCGCTGTTACATACGTGGTCATTAGCCGTTGAAGAACAGTTTTATTTGATATGGCCTGCCTTAATTGTAGCAGTTTCACTGTTAAAAAAACCAAAGGCTTTGTTGCTATTTCTCATTATAGCTTGCCTTATTTCATTGATTTTAAATGTGCTTTTTTTGTCTGCCTATCCCAGCATGGTTTTTTTTCATCTGCCTTTTAGAATATTTGAGTTTGCCCTAGGTGCTTTGTGTGCCTTAATGACTTTCAAAAATTCAAATAATCCGCTGGTGATTAATACTACTTCAGTGATTGGTATTTTGATGATCTTGTATGCTTTTGTTACCTTTGATCAAAATACACAGTTTCCTGGCATCAATGCTTTACTGCCTTGTTTAGGAACGGTTCTGATCATTCAAACCAGATGTGCAGGGATAAACCAATATATATTAAGCTTTCGTATTATGGTAAAAATAGGTTTGATTTCTTATTCGGTTTATTTAATCCATTGGCCTTTAATGGTGTTTTATAAATATTGGAAATTTAGTGACATAATACTTTATGAACAAATTGCTTTAATTATTGTGTCACTGATACTTGGTTTATTGATGTGGAAATTTATAGAAAAGCCTTTTAGATATCGGTCAAAACCTCAATCAACAGTAAGATTTTACCTCAAATTTATGTTTTTAATTGTAGGTGTCTTATCCCTTGGTTATTTGACCCAGTATAAAAAAGGCTGGCCTCAAAGAATTCCTCAAGAATTTTTTATGAGTCAGGAAGAAAGATCAAAAAACCTAGAAAGATACTGGAAAGATTTTACCCAACTGATAAAAAAACAAGATGTGAAAAAAGCGCACAAACACACCATAGTTATGGGAAATTCACATGCAGTTGATTTGATATATTCGTTTATTGAAAATGATGCAGAGTTGTATTTTACCTTTTTTAATACATGGTTTAAGTGCTTTAATTTTGGAACCGCCATTTATCCACAAGACAATAAAATATGTGATGAAAAGAGAACCAGGTACTTTAAAAATCCTGCATGGAAAAAAGCAGATGTCATATATTTACACGATAATTGGGCAGTATTAGATTTAAATGATTTAAATAAAAGGCTTAATCAAATAAGGAATTTGAGTCAAGCACCTATTTATGTATTTGGTCCAAAAATGACCTACACTAAACCCATACCTGCAATAGCTCTTTCTCATATGAGAATGTCATCACTGAATCAATACAGTCAGCAATTTTCTAATTTTGAATTTTTAAATAAAGTTAATTCGTCTGTGAAGAAAATGGTGGAAAATTCTAAAATCTCCGATCTTAATTACATTGATATTTTAAGTATCCAATGTGGAAGCAATATAGATAATTGTCAAATTGTATCTGATGAAAATAACAAATTTCTTTACTTTGATAAAGACCATTTTACTTCTCAAGGGGCTCAAGAATTTGGTCAAAAACTTCAATCTAAATATCCTTCTCTATTTCAATAAAAAATTCCTTTTCAGTTTTTTTTATATTAAACAATAAGGATAAGTCACTAGAATATGACTTGTCAGGTTCTTGTCAGGTTCTTGTCAGGTTTCTGTCACCATTTGATTGCAGAAAATCTTTATGATATGGCAATTAAGTATATTCAGAGAGAAATCATCAAAATGTTATGTGTTCACAATTCTCAAAAACAAACTAATCGTTGTTCAAAAATCATTTTACTTTTAATAGTATTCATTTCGTTTGGTGTATTATCTGCGCCAGAAGATGATTTTTTGACTAAATGGAAAACAGATAATCCAGGAGCATCCAACTCCACATCAATTAGAATTCCAACGCAAGGCGGAGGATATATGTACGATGTGGATTGGAATAATGATGGAAATTTTGATGATCTCAATGTCACTGGTTCAATCAATCACGATTATGGAGTCGCCGGTGAATACACCGTGAGAATAAAAGGAAGCTTTCCCCGAATTTATTTCAATAACGTAGATGACAAAGAAAAAATCATTTCCATTGAACAATGGGGAACGGGCCAATGGACTTCCATGCTGCGGGCCTTTTATGGGGCAGTTAATTTGGTTAATAATGCATCAGATACGCCAGATTTGTCCATGGCAACCAATATGAATTCAATCTTTCGGGGCAGCATTCCTTTAACCACAGGCAATGCCAATTGGGATTGGGACACATCAACCATTACAAACATGGGAGCGGCTTTTTCAAATGTCACCTCTTTTGATATTGATATTGGCAATTGGAATGTTGAATCAGTCTCCAATTTTAGTTTTATGTTTTTTAATGTCACCATACCGAGTTCAAATTATGATCAACTACTTGTAGGCTGGGATGCACAAAACTTGATGCCCTCACAAACTTTAGATGTAGGCACCAGTCAATATTGTTCTCAAGCGGCTCAATTAGCACAAGCCAATATGACTGAAAATGATTTATGGACAATTACGGATGGTGGACTATGTGAAGCCGCTTTTTTTACCACCACTTGGAAAACAGATAATCCAGGAGATTCTAATTCAACTTCAATCACCATTCCTACATCATTTGGAAAGAATTATGAGTATTACGTTGATTGGAATGGCGATGGTGACTTTAATGACACTGATGAAATTTTTCCTTACACAGGTGATGCCACGCATGATTATGGTGTAGCTGGAACGTATACCATTAATATTAAAGGAGAATTCCCTCAAATTGAAATGTATAGTTCTGGAGAAGAACAAAAACTAGTTACTATTGAGCAATGGGGTACTAATCGATGGATTTCTATGGATAATGCTTTTAGAGACGCCTCAAGTTTAGTGATTAATGCACAAGATACACCTAATCTCTCAATGGCAACTGATCTATCTCAGATGTTTAGAGGTGCATCGCTCATTGGAACTGGAAACGCTAATTGGCAATGGGATACACAAACCATTACAGATATGTATGAAATGTTTAATCAGGCAATCTCATTTAATAAGGATATAAGCTCATGGAATACATCACAAGTAACTAATATGGGTCGCATGTTTAGAGGCTGGCCTAATAATTTAATGACATTCAATCAAGGCATTGGCTCATGGGACACATCACAAGTGACTAGCATGTCAGCTATGTTTAATTATGCGGTTGATTTTAATCAAGACATTGGTGATTGGGACACTTCAAACGTTATGCATATGAGTTCTATGTTTAGTAATGCTTCCTCATTTAATCAGGATATTGGAGATTGGGATACCTCTGCTGTGGAAAATATGGGTGCTATGTTTTCGAATGCCACCGCTTTTAATCAGGATATCGGTAATTGGGATACCTCACAAGTCACCTCGATGTCTTCAATGTTCTTTGGAGCAACTAATTTCAACCAAAATATAAATAGTTGGAATACCTCAAAGGTTACAGGCATGAATAATATGTTTTTAAATGCGACCTCATTTAATCAAAATATCAATAATTGGGATACTTCTGCGGTCACATTAATGAATAGTATGTTTGATGGTGCTAATGCATTCAATCAAGATATAAGTGGCTGGGATACTTCAGCAGTCACATCAATGGAAAGTATGTTTAAAAATAACACGTCCTTTAATCAAAACATCAGTATGTGGGATACTTCATCTGTAGAAACCATGGAAAATATGTTTGAACGTTCTGTATT
>JBGCFT010000227.1:0-2807 GCA_045107085.1 Marinicellaceae bacterium
CATGAATACTCACAATAACAAAAACAATAACTTTTTCTTTCAAACCAACAAGTAAACGTAAGAAAGGTTACCCTTCAGAAACCAACGTCAAACGTGGCCACAGAGTCGTTCACAAAGACAAAGAATTATTGGAAAGACTGGGCCGCAATGACCCCTGCCCTTGTGGATCTGACAAACTATTTAAAAAATGTTGTATGAAAACAGGACGTTATGATGGATCAATTAGAGACCATTACTTTTAGATAAATAGCTAAATATAAGTTCAGGAATATCTGAGCATATATTTTATTTGGCTACCTTTTTCTAGGTTCTTATAGTAGTATGGTATTTATTTTCAGTCCAAAAATATGAGATATCATTTATTATTAAAAGCCACTTCTTTGTTAACACTTTCTGTTTTAGGTTTTAATTCTAATGCGGGAACCTCCTGTTCTCCAGATATCAATACTTCATTTACTGATTTTGAGAACATGGCATTTAGAATCACCGCCAATGATTCTGGTGATAACAGTTTATTTTCTCAATGCACTGATTTAAGCAGTGAAATGTTTTTGGGACAACTAGATGGTTGTGCACCTTTGCCATCAAATCCAATTAATGGTCTTGGTTTAAATCCATCAGACAAGTTACTTTATGGTTTATCACCAACTGATGATTTAGGCATTGGAACACATTTAGAAATGACCTTTCCTTTTCCAAGCCCAGGCCAACCGGGTGACATCATGAAAGCAGATAATACTGATGTCTACAAAATTGGAAATGATGGTGGATTTTTAAGAGTCGGATTTATTCAACCTCCTCCTGAGACCATAGGACTGCCTCCTGAGACCCACCAAGTTGTGCCAATCGTTCATTCAGCTGCTAGTTTTGATGACAATGGAAACTTATTTGTTTTAGCCTATAGAACCAATTATGAATCCAGCGCAGACTTTCCATCAGCTACGGCTGAAGTACTCTATCAAGCCCCACAAATTGTCATTGGCGAAATTGATAACATTCAACTCACTTCTGCAAATGGCGGCAACATTCCAGTGACATGGACCAATATTACAATGGATTCCTCGTGTGATGCAGTGCTTGATAAATTTAAGGATGACACCAATGTATTCTCAACCTGTGTTGTCGATGATTATCTAGCCAATGGCGATGAAAACGCTGCAGTACAAAATTGCATTGCTTCTACTCCAATTCTTGATAAAGGCATACATGATTTTGCTGTCAGTCCTGTCAATGGACATTATTATGGCTATGATTCCATGACATTTGATGACAAAGATGTATTGGTAGACATGAATCCAATGAGCAACACAGCCAGCTGTATAGAAATTGCCGATGTGGGTAATAATACAGGTGTACTAACCAGTATCCTATTTAGTAAACTCAATAACTTAGTGGCAATATTTGCTAATCAAACAACAGGAACTCGGATAGACTTAACCAATGGAACAAAAACTCCACTTTCTTCAACAATTACAGCAGCTCCTTTTGGTGATGGCAGTAGTTTGCCTTTTACTGGATTTTTTAGATCGGCGCAACGCGGTACATTTTCAGATCTGATTTTTAAAGATGGTTTTGAATTTACCGATGATATATTTGCCAATGGTTTTGAGGCGCCTTTGTTTGCAGCCATAAATTTAGAAAAATTTGGTGAAGTTATCGATCCCAATATGGATGGATTTGCTCAAATTGGAGAAACCATCAATTATTCATTTACAGTCTCAAATACAGGAACCTTACCATTAAATAGCATAACAATATTCGACCCATTAATGTCTGTTCCTGGAAATATTGCTGATTTGCCTGTCGCAGGCATGGATGATTCTACTTTTAGTGGCACATATGTCTTAACCCAATCTGATCTTGACAATGGTTTTGTATCAAATATAGCCACAGTCAATGCAATAGACCCTGATGATAATCCACTGGCTGTCTTATCTAATCAAGGCAATCCTTATGTTTTAAATTTAAATACAAATTCAGAAATAACTTTAGTAAAAGCCGGAAATTTTATCGACAGCAGTAATGATGGATTTGCTCAAGCTGGTGAAACCATCGAGTATACTTTTGAGATCACTAATACTGGCTCGGTAACACTTAATAACATAAGCATTACTGATCCTTTGGTGGCAGTTCCTGGTTTATTGCCTTCTATTGGAGCAAACCAAACTGACAGTTCAACATTTAGTGCCACTTATGTGTTAACACAAAATGATGTTAATAATGGTTCTGTATCAAACATTGCCACTGTTAATGCTTCAAATCCTGAGAACAATGTTGTGACTGCTCAATCAAACAACAATGTGCCTTTAATTATTGACCTACCAAGCTCTAACTCTATTGAACTGGTAAAAATGGCCACATTCATGGACACGGTTAATGACGGGGTTGCTGGTGTTGGAGATAGCATTAATTATACTTTCTCTGTCACTAACACAGGTTCACAAACCCTAAATAATATAACAATTGATGATCCTATTGTCGATGTTATTGGAGCTATTCCAACCTTAGCTCCCAATGCAAATGATAGTTCAACCTTATCAGCAACTTATGTTTTAAAGCAATCAGATGTTGATAATGGATCAGTTTCAAACTTAGCAACAATTAATGCATTAGATCCATTCAATAACAATGTCAATGCAGTGTCTAATGGAGGCAACCCATTGGTCACTGTTTTAATCACATCTTCCAGTATAAATTTAGAAAAAATTGGTGCATTTGTTGATCGTTTAAACATTGGAGTGATTGAGGAAGGCGATGAGATTCTATATTCTTTCATTGTAACCAATACTGGAACTCAAACATTAAAT
>JBGCFT010000228.1:0-7312 GCA_045107085.1 Marinicellaceae bacterium
TTCAAAGGAAAAATGGCAATCAACGATGGCCTAAATAACGGTTCAGGCAGAGTTAAGTGGCTGGGAACCAAACACAGTATAGAAGCACAATTTAAAGCCCCATTGGGTCAAGGCAGTTGGACAATAAATGAAACGGCAGCAAATGCTACTTTAATTTCTTCAGTAAATGGAGAAAGTATGGCTGAAACAGCCCAAGAATTAATTTCTTATGAACTGGGCTGGCATTTTCCATGGAATAAATTGCAATATTGGTTAAGAGGGCATCAATCTGATCAAGCAATTCAAAAGATTGTTAAACCCAAACAATCTTTTACTGATTCACAATGGCGCATTGAATTTACCCAATGGACTCAAACATCATTGGGATTATTACCTAAAAAAATCAAAGCCATCAAAGCTCCCTACTCTGTCAAATTAGTTATTTATGACTGGCAATTTGAATGAAAGTCATTAGTCCCGCCAAAGTAAATCTTATGCTGCGAATATTAGGCAAAAGAGAAGATGGCTATCATTTGCTACAAACTTATTTTCAATTGTTGAATTGGGGTGATGAAATGCAGTTTAATTTATCTGAAAATAATCAAATTTGTGTTTCTGGAGAATTTAACAATCTAGCCCAACAAGATAATTTAATTTATAAAGCCGCTGAATTATTAATGCCGCATAATAAATCCAATTCAGGCATTGAAATTAAAGTTAATAAAGTCATTCCTCAAGGATCTGGACTTGGAGGAGGAAGTTCAAACGCAGGCACCACTTTGAGGTATTTAAATAAACTTTGGGATTGCCAATTAAGTCATCAACAATTACAGAAATATGCCATAACACTTGGTGCAGATGTGCCCATATTCCTTCTTAACCAATCTGCAATGGCCACAGGAATTGGTGAAAAACTCACGCCCTATGAACTTGAAAAACAATTTATTGTGTTAATATTCCCCAAAACAAGTATTAAGACAGTTGATGTTTTTAATGATCCCACATTAATAAAGAATCAAATGCCAATTGAATTAACTCAGATTAATCAAAAAAAACACTGGAAAAATGCTTGTTTGCCCATAGTTATAAATAACTATCAAGAAGTGGCTGAAATGTTCAATTCATTATCAGAATTAAACACCACATACATGTCAGGAACTGGTTCAACTCTATTTTGTTGTTTTGATAATGAGACAGAAGCGAATGAATTAATCTCAGTATTACCAAAACAATGGCATGTAATTTTAACTCAGAGCAAATAAATTAAAAAATAATTAAAATTAGGCTTTTATTTCATAATTAACATGTATATAATACCCGACCTTGTTTGAGTGCGTTGATTCTTGGAATCAATCACCTAATATTGGGACGTCGTCAAGCGGTAAGACACTAGATTTTGATTCTAGCATGCGCAGGTTCGATCCCTGCCGTCCCAGCCATATATCGTGCCTACAACTAGCATTAACTGGTTGTAGGCATATTTGTATGTAAACGAAGATTTTGTGATATGATATCGCAAATTTTTAGCACATTGTGAGCAAGTACCATGATAGCAGACAGCAGTATCAAACTCTTTACTGGAAATGCAAACCCTAAGTTGGCACAAAACATTGCCAAATACTTAGGAATTCCTCTTGGTAAAGCTTATGTAGGGCGATTTAGTGATGGCGAAGTGGCTGTTGAAATAATTGATAATGTCCGTGGACAAGATTTATATATTATTCAACCTACATGCATACCAACAGCTGATAATTTTATGGAGTTATTAGTCATGGTTGATGCGGTAAAAAGGGCCTCATGTAATTCAGTTACAGCTGTAATGCCTTATTTTGGCTATGCAAGACAAGACAGAAGACCTCGGTCCTCTAGAGTTCCAATCACTGCCAAAGTTGCAGCTAAAATGATTGGTGCAGTTGGAACAGATCGTGTATTAACTATAGATTTACATGCAGATCAAATTCAGGGATTTTTTGATATCCCAGTTGACAATGTCTATGCATCTCCATTGACACTTGCAGACATATGGTGCCGTTATGATGCCAGCGAAGTGGTTGTGGTCTCACCCGACATTGGAGGAGTAGTCAGAGCCAGAGCCATCGCCAAAAGAATTGGTGCTGATTTAGCCATTATTGATAAAAGAAGACCAAAAGCTAACATGGCCACCGTGATGAATATCATTGGTGATGTGAGAAATAAAACATGTATTCTTGTAGATGACATGATTGATACAGCTGGCACATTGTGTGCTGCATCTACCGCATTGATGGAGCGTGGATCAAAGGAAGTAATCGCATACTGTGTGCATCCAATATTATCAGGCAACGCCATTGATAATATTGAAAATTCGGGATTAAAAGAATTGGTAGTTACAGATACCATACCGCTTCATGAAGAAGCACAAAACTGTAAAAAAATCAGGCAATTAAGCGTAGCAGAAATGTTAGCTGAAACCATTAGAAGGATTGCCAATAAAGAATCAGTCAGCGAAATGTACGTTGATTAATTAAACGTTTGCCTGGTCGCAAGGCAAATTAATTTTTAATATAAGTTAGGAGACAACTATGTCTACATATAAAATAAACGCAGAATTACGTGATGATTTGGGGAAAGGTGCGAGCCGCCGCCTACGTCGCGAAAATAAAGTACCAGGAATTATTTACGGTTCAGGAAGAGATCCAAGAGCTGTTTCAATCGAGCACCATAAAGTCTTAAGATTTATTGAAGACGAAGCATTTTTCACCAGTATTTTGGAATTAAAAGCTGCAGATGGCCAACGCCAAAAAGTCATCTTAAGAGACATGCAACGTCATCCATCTAAACCCATTATCATGCATATGGATTTTCAACGAGTAGCAGACGATGTTGAAATCACAATGAATATTCCATTACACTTCTTAAATGAAGAAAACTCTGAAGCCGCTAAAACTGCTGGAGTTATTGTTTCACATCAAATTACTGAAGTTGAAGTTTCTTGTTTACCAGAAAACTTACCAGAATTTATTTCAGTAGATCTTAAAGAATTTAAAGAAGGCGATATTTTGCGCTTAAGTAATTTAGCTTTACCTGAAGGCGTTAATCTAACTGCATTCACACATGGTGATGTTGAAGATCATGACGAGGTTGTAGTTTCTACAACGCATGTACAAGCTGAGCCTGTAGTTGATGAAGATGCAGAAGCTCCTTCAGCTGAAGTACCAACTCACATTGATGAAAAGTCTGAAGATTAATTAGACAATCTTGTAAATCATTAAAACAGCCCCACTATTGGGGCTGTTTTCGTATATAATCTTTAAAATGAATAAAATCAAACTCATTGTTGGCCTAGGAAATCCTGGGCTTAAATATGCACATACTCGACACAATGTTGGTTTTATGTTTGTTGATAAATTATGTGAAAAAATTGGAGTAGAACTCAAAGAAAACAAAAAATTCTATGGATTTGCTGACAAAGTTGAAATCAATGGGCACATTATTTGGTTATTAAAACCTGAAACATTTATGAACCTTTCCGGAAAGTCTGTAGCGGCATTGTGCAACTTTTATAAAATTAAAAATGATGAAATATTGGTTGTCTATGATGAGTTAGATTTACCAGCTGGAACTGCTAAATTAAAAAAAGGTGGTGGCCATGGCGGTCATAATGGCCTCAGAGATATTATTGCCATGACCGGCAACAAAGACTTTTATCGATTAAGGTTAGGAATTGATCATCCCGGACATAAAAGCCAAGTCGTCTCCTGGGTACTCAATCGAGCCTCTAGTGACGATGAAATCAGTATAGACAGAGCCATTGAAAAAAGTATAGATGTTTTACATGATTTTATAGAAGGTAAATTTGAAAAAGCCATGAAAGATTTACATACAAAGTAACCTTAACAAATAAGACTATTTTACTTTTTTTTCAGTTTATTTAATCTGTTTCGATCAATTTTAGTAAACCCGTAATACCACCTTGCATACTGTATACATCATAACCCAATGTCGCCAATAAAAAAGCCGCTGATGCGCAGCGTAAACCAGAGTTTGAGCAAGTAATGACAGTGGTTGTCTTATCTAATTTGTCAGCACAATCATCTCTGAGTTTATCCATAGGAATATGAACACAATCATGAAAACTGAGATTATCGAATTCTTCCTGTTCACGAACATCTAAGAGAACCGCACCTTCTAGTAACATTTCATATGTTGCATCAACAGTTAACCACCTAACGACATGACTCTTTAATAAAGAAGAAAATTTCTCTCCAACCATCTTCATTAAAACACCATTGGTTTTCATCCGAGCCGAAGCGCTTCTGGGCTCTTTACTCACTAACGCATTTTCGCCAAACAAAGTGCCCGTGTTGAGCGTCACAATAAATTCCTCACCTTCTGCTACACACTTATAAATATCGACTTCACCTTTGACTATGATGTAACAAAAATCCCCTGCATCTCCTTCGGTAATAATTTCATCACCAGCAGTGACATAGACTGGCTCAAGATTTTTAAAGATTTGATCAACGTGGCCACGAGGAAGCATTTGTACCGCTTTCGAATTCAGTAAACCCACAACCCATTGATAGGATTCATGGCCTCTGAGTGGACTATCAGGATCTGATTCTTTGAATAAATTATCCCACACTGTAAAGTGATCAAGAAAAATGTTATTCATGGTCATGACTTTGGCAGTTTTGGATTTAACTTGAGAAGTCAGCACTTTGAGAGTATTCACTTCACCTACTGGATAAAAGGATTGTAAAGACGAAGACTTCAGTACTTTTTCTCTGCCTGTTGGATAATTAATTTGTACCGCACCATCAATAACATATTTGGCACTGATCTTGTTATCATCGTGCATAAAAATATCATCATCTTGATTAAATTCAACAACATCAAACTGCTCTAACAATAAAGGAAGGAACTTTTCTTCCATTTTATTAAAAGGATAATAATTTTTTAATTCTTCAACCGAAATCATAGTTTTCCACTTTCCAATATTACTTTATAACGATACCATATTAATAAAAAAAAACAAGATAGAATGGATTGAACTAATAAATTAATATCTGAATAGAAAAAAATCTGTTGAATCAATGACATCTGCTAGATATTCAAACAAAATTTGTGATGCTTTTTACCCTGTTTTTATCAAAATTAAATTTCATTAAATCAACTGTGTTGATTATTCTGCCCTACAAAATTGATTTTACATTTTAAAACTTTGTTTTCTTTCCGCATAAATTAATAAGAGCACAACTGGTATTCCAATAATTGCTGTTAATAAGAAAAAATTTGAAAACCCCCAAAAATCAACAAAACTCCCTGAAAATCCTGCAAGGATTTTTGGAAACAAAGTCATTACGGAACTAAACATAGCATACTGAACGGCTGTAAATGATTTATTCACCAACATAGATAAAAACCCAATAAAAGCGGCCATTGCCAGTCCGGCTGATAAATTATCTGCAGAAATTAACACAACAAGGAACTCTATAGACTTGCCTGTTTCTGCCATTATCATAAATAGGACGTTCGTAATTGCAGATAAAAATGCACCAAGAATCATTATTCTGATGACACCAAATTTAATGACCAATATTCCTCCAACTATGCCTCCCGTCAAGGTCATAATTAACCCAAAAGTTTTAACTATTCCTGCAATTTCTCCCAAATCAAATCCCATGTGTTGATAAAACAAATTGGCACTGACCCCCATAACGATATCTGAAATCCTATAAGTTAAAACAATACTCAGCAATATCCATATGTTATCTTTTTGTTTCATAAATAAGTCTAAAACTGGAGTTACATAAACTGAACGAATCATTTTTCTATTAATGTGTGGTAATTTATAGACACCGCTACTAACCAAGATTGCAATCATAAAAGACAAAGTCAGTTGAACCATTGAAAATATAAATCCAACAAAAGTTGCATTATTTATGATGCTTAACAAGTGTGATTTTACTGTCTCTTTGTACACCCCAGTAAAATGATAAACCAAAATAAAACTCACAATAGCTATCAAGAAAATTAATAGAATGACAACATAATCTTTTGAGTGAAAGGCATCTGAACTTCGATTTAATTCAGGTTCCTTTATAAACAAAGTTGTCACCAACCCAACTAACATAAAGGTTGCCATTATGGAATAACTATATTGCCAGGCAGAGTAACTATAATTTTCCACACTAGTACCAAAATAAAATGCAATATATAAAGCGCCTGCACCTGATGTGATCATTCCTATTCTGTAACCAACAATATACAAAGAAGACAATATGGCAATATCTCTTTCATTTGAGGCTTCAATTCTCCAAGCATCAATTAAAATATCTTGTGTAGCAGATGAAAAACCCAATAAAACTGCAGCAAAAGCCATTAAAGTTAGACTATCTTCTCCGTTTGAAGGATCAATGAATGCCATCCAAAGTATAGCAACTATTATTAATAACTGGGTTAATATTAGCCAACCCCGTCTTTGACCAAACTGCTTGGTTAAATAATAAACAGGCAACTTATCTACCAGTGGAGACCAGAGAAACTTAAATGAATAGCCTAACGCCGCCCAACTAAACATGGTTATTGAGGATTTGACGACACCAACTTGATCAAGCCATAAAGATAAAGATGAAAAAATAAGGTATAAAGGCAATCCTGCTGAAAACCCCAGCAAAGTCATGTGTGCAAATTTTTTGTTTAAAAGATATTTAAAAAATATAAAGGATTCCTTATTGCTTGAATTGTTCTCCATTTGCATCCTGATTTGTCATGATTTCTTATGCTATCATAAGCAAAACTAGGATATGAACATATTTCATCTATTCACGATGAATTTTCGAAATAAAATTAAACTGTTAATCGGGACAAAGTTCAGATTTAAAACTTTAAGAGACCTTTGCTCGATTAGTGAAAGAAGATTAAAAGTTTAAAAAAGCATCACTCTGCGTTTCAAAATTTGCTAATAACTAGTTATTAGGCTGCATTTCGTGCCTTGATTGATACATTTTTAAATCTTTTTCTCAATCCTTCATAATCAAGCAAAGGTCTCTTTAAATTAATCTAAAAATATTTATCAAAAATAAGCGATTTTCAACTTATTTAATTTCAAGTAAAAAATCTTCATGCAATAATTAAGTTAACTGTATTATGAATTTATTTAAATGATATAATTTAGTGCTCATTCAAAAATAATACAAACATGTCTAACAATCCAACTCAATTCCCAGAAAAAACATTTTTTCTTAATGGTCCAGTAGGAAAAATTGAATGTCTTGCTGGGTATCCAGTGAACAAAGAAGATGACAGAAAAGCTGTCGGTCTCATCTGCCACCCTCATCCTCTATTTGGT
>JBGCFT010000229.1:0-29176 GCA_045107085.1 Marinicellaceae bacterium
GAGTTCTTTACGCCACCAGTTTCTTGATTTCTTAATACACCCCATTCTGGCACAATGGTTAGTGCTAAAATTGCTGCAATGATTATAAAAGTGATTCCGGCAGCTTTTAATCCTCTTTTTTCATCAGCGGTGACTTCTTCAACTTTTTGATCACCCAGTGTACCATCTGAGTCTTCTTCGTTATAAGCACCTAAGCGAGGTTCAACAATTTTTTCAGTAACAAAAGTTCCCATCAGTACAATTAAAAACGTACTGAGCATCATAAAATACCAGTTAACTTCTGCGCCAACTAAATATTCTGGATCCAGCATTTGTGCTGCTTCTTGGGTAATGCCTGAAAGCAATGGGTCTACAGTTCCTATGAGTAAATTAGCGCTATATCCTGCTGATACTCCAGCAAAGGCAGCTGCAAGCCCCGCAAGAGGGTGTCTACCTAATGAATGGAAAATTAAGGCAGCCATTGGAATCAACACCACATAGCCCAATTCTGATGCGGTATTCGAAACAACACCAGCAAACACAATCATGACAGTCACCATGCGTTTTGAAGCACCGATGACAAGATTTCTCATAACAGCTGAGAGCATTCCTGAATGTTCAGCAACAGACACGCCTAACAAGGCAACCAAAACAGTTCCTAATGGTGTGAATCCTGTGAAGTTTGTAACTAATCCTTGTACGATTCTTCTTAATCCTTCACCTGAAAAAAGTGAGACAACTTCAATAATCCCATCTGCATCACGACCTTTCGCCCCTTCCGGACGTGGATCAGGAACGCTCATTCCAAAATATTCAGCAATGCCACTAAACACAACAATAAAAACACAAAAGAGTGCAAATAAGGTAATGGGGTGCGGTAATAAGTTACCTAACCATTCAACCATAGCTAAAAACTTTGCAAACCATCCTTGTTTAGGTTGATTATTTTGATTTGTTGTTGAGCTCATTTTATCTCCAGCAAGTAAAGTTCTTCATTTTTGACCATATTCATTTTTATTTCAATTGTAATTGTAATCTAATTAATATTCACAAGGATTATTCTAAAAGAGTGTCAGGATAATATGAATTTATTTGGCATCAGTTTTGTAAGGTAATTTCTCATTGCGCATCAAGAAAGTAAAAGGCTCAGTTTCATTGATAATATATTCAACCATGCCCTCTCCTGCTGATATGGGAGCAATATCTCCTTTGATAACAGATTGAATACCCAAAAGCGCTTGTTTTAATAATTGAGGATCTGCTATTGGGGTATTATGGGCTGGTAACAAAAATCTAATATTATTGCTATTTTCAATCATTGTTTGTAATGATTTTTGATACTGCTCTAAATCCGTCTCAGGAGCGTATAACCATATAGGTCCTGAATAATAGGTATCACCAGTAAACATTAATCCATTATCTGCATCAATCAAAATCAAAGCATCGGGTGTATGTCCAGGAGTGTGGATCACTTTTAATTGCCTATTGCCTAAATCAATTATATGGTTATTTTTAATAAACCGATTAATTTTGTAGGATTTTCCAATGTGGTTGGCTTCTGTCACACCCTTTGGCAAGGGCTTACACAAAGCTTGCTTTGATACTTCGATTTTGATCTTTTCATTTTTATGACCCTTTTGACGATTAATGGTAAAATCGGTCTTTAAGCCATATATATTCTTAAAAGCATAATTGCCACCAACATGATCGTAATGGGAATGTGAGTTAAGAACTGATACAGGCTTTTTAGTAAGGGATTGAACGATTTGGAGTATATCAGCTATACCATTTCCAGTATCAAACAATAATGCTTCTTTATCCCCTTCAATAAGGTAAGAAATAGCTTCTTGCCATTGATGGGGTTCATATATGGCTGTAACGCCAGGTGCAACAGAATATAATTCAAACCAACTACTGCTATTTTCTATGTGTTGTAAATTTTGGTATTCTGCTCTTGGAAGTTTTTGACAAAAATCTGACATTGATTCTGCTGGACTGGGTTTTTTATGGCAAGAAGAAAGAAATATGAATGAAACAAGCATGGCGATTGATAAAGATGGATTCATCATAATGTTTGTTCCTGTTTAATATTAAAATATATGAGATTTTTAATTCAATAATGTTTTATGATAAAAAATTGCTAGAAAATATTTTCAAAAGCTTGAATCAACAAATCTACTTCATTTATAGAGTTATAGTGCACCAAACTAACTCTGACTACCCCATTGTTGATGCGTAAACCCAAATCATCAATTAATTCAACAGCATAGAAGTCGCCATAACGGATACCAATATTATATCCATCAACTTGTTCAACAATGGCATCGCTTTTAATATTTTTGTGAATAAAAGATAGGGTAGAAACCCTTTTATCTTTATCCGCCACTTTTTCACCAATAATTTTGATTTCAGGCTTGGAGTTTAAATAATCTAATAGTTTACTCGCCAGTTTTTGTTCATAATTTGCGATTAATTCAAAGCCTTGGCTTAAATTTTGTTGACCAATTGCCTTAATATATTGGGGTATAGCTGCCAATGAATAACTTAATTCATAATTTAAATTACCGGGTTGAAATTTATACGGAACGCTATCGATAAATGCGTGATTAATACCGTTCATTTCTTTTAAAAGATGGTGTTTTCCAAACATAATAGCCTGGTGTGGTCCAAATGTTTTATAAGTACTAAAAACATAGAAATCCACATTTAGATTTTGAACATCAATAAGTCTATGTGGTGCAAATGCTACTCCATCAACACAAACCAATGCGTTTTTTTGATGTACAAATGCTGTTATTTCTTTTATTGGGTTAATTGTTCCCAAAATATTAGAAGTATGAGTCAATGCTACTAATTGTGTTCTATTTGATATTAATTGATTTAGGTCACTGAGTTCAAGTTGAAAACTAGATGGATTAATTTTCCATGTTTTGACTATTATTCCTTTTTTTTCTAAATCTCTCCAAGCAGCCATGTTAGCTTCGTGATCTGAATTGGTGATGATAACTTCATCGCCTTGTTGCCAATTTTGACTAATACATAAGCTTAAAATACGGAGTAGCATTGTGGTCGATGAGCCAATTATTAACTCTTCAGTTTCATTAGAATTAATCCATTCTTGTAAAGGTATTTTAGCCTTGTTTAATTTCTGTTCGGCTAGTGTAGAGGTTTTATAAGAGGCTCCGAGCTGAACATCGTAATCAATTAAATATTCTGTAATTCTATCCATTACAGTTTTTAATGTTTGCGAACCACCGGCATTGTCCATAAATATGAAATCATTTTTTAAAGCAGGAAACTGCTCACGGACCCAATCAACATCAAAATCAATTTTCATAAGACTCCATCATTATTAATTCTTAGCATTATAGTGCTTTGCAATAGATAATATTACAGATAAACTTTCTTCCACATCTTCTTGATTTGTTTGCCAATTACACACGCTAATTCTCATTGCTGTGATGCCTTTCCAATGTGTCTGCCCTACCCAGCATGTTCCTTCCTGTTGGACGGCTTCCATGATCTTTATATTGGCTTTTTCAGATCCAAAATTAATCACTACTTGATTTAAAACAACATCATTCATGACTTCATATCCAGCCTCAGAAAAACCTTGAGCAAATTGTTTAGCGCATGCACAACACCGTTCAATGAGCTCTTCAACACCTGATTTTCCTAGGTGATGAAGCACTGCATAAATATCAATACCCCGAGCTTTTCTTGACAATTCGGGCGTATAATCTGACGGATTTCTTCCGGCATTCTCTGTTGGTAAATAAGAAGCTGTAATTGCCATCGCTGCTTTTAATGCATGTTCGTTTTTGACAAATGCCAATCCAGAATCATAAGGTACATTGAGCCATTTATGCGCATCAGTTGCCCATGAGTCTGCTTTTTCGTAACCATCAAGTAAATATTGGTACTTTTTACTGGCTTTTGCCCATAATCCAAAAGCACCATCAACATGTACCCATGCATTTTTATGTTTTGCTAAGTCACATATAGAAGAGATAGGATCACATGCCCCAGAGTTAATATTTCCAGCTTGAGTGATAATAATTGTATTGTCTTTAATCTCAGGAAAGTGATTCATATCGATTCTTCCCTGGTCATCTGTCATAACTTTAGTCACTCGATTTCTGCCTAATCCAAGCATGGCAAGAGATTTATAAACAGTGGGGTGAGACTCTTCACTGATTATTATATGTAAATCAGGTGCTCCAATTAATCCATCTGACTCAACATCCCATCCAGCATTTTTAAAAATCAAATTTCTCGCTGCGGCTAAAGCTGTGAAATTTGCAACCGTGGCCCCAGTAACAAATGCTGTTGCAGATTCTGGCGGTAAACCTAGAATCTCTAACATCCAACGGCTGGATATTTTCTCTACAGCAGCGGTAGCAGGAGTAGTTTTTTCTAGTCCAGAATTTTGATCCCAAACAGTTGTTAACCAATTTGATGCTATACTCACTGGATAAGAACCACCTATAACAAATCCAAAAAATTTAGAAGATGTCATTTTCATTGTTGCTGGGGATATTAAAGCATTCATTTTGTCAATTACTTCAGAAGCGTCTACTTTATTATTTTGTAGTTCAAAATCTAATCCTGACAATTTTTCTCTATCAACATCAGATACTTGAATCTTTTCACTGTTCATGCTTTTCAAATATTTACGGGCAATTTTAGTGGTTTTATTTAACAGTTTTTTCATTTCATACTCTTGATCTTAAAAAGTTATGATGGCGTTTTTTATTATTTGAAATACTTAAAAGTATTGTTGACTAAATTTTCATCATTAACACATAAGAGTTTGATGATAAATACAGCAATTGAAAACTAAGATGATGCAGTTTGTCACACTAAAGTGGTCAAAGTAACTAAGATATTAAATCTTCAAAAGACATAACGTTTATTTGAGTAATTCTAGAATCTCTTCAAGCTCAATTCGAGTTTGATTAATCACTTGATAAGATTTACTTGATTCTTTTTCGTTGGTCTTACCTTCAAGCTTAATTCTGGCACCACTGATTGTGTAGCCATGTTCATACAACAAACTACGTATTTGACGTATCATTATGACATCATGTCTTTGATAATATCTTCTATTTCCTCTGCGCTTAACAGGTTTCAAGTTAGGAAATTCATTTTCCCAATACCTTAATACATGTGGCTTAATATCACATAAATTACTTACTTCACCAATAGTAAAGTAGCGTTTTGCGGGTATTTTAGGAAGTGAATTATTGTGGCCTTGATCCAGCATATGTCTCTATTTTATCTCTTATTTTTTGTCCAGGTTTAAAAGCAACTATGCGTCTGGGTGAAATGGCAATTTCTTCTAGAGTCTTCGGGTTTCTTCCAGGTCGGCCTTTTTTGTCTCTTAATTCAAAATTACCAAAACCAGAAAGCTTAACATCATTGCCTTCAACTAGAATGTCTTTTATTGAATTAAAAAAGGCATCAACAAATTCATTGGCTTCACATTTATTCAACCCTACATCCATATAGAGTGCTTCAGCTAAATCTGTTTTTGTGACTGACATTAGTTTCCTCGAATTTCTATGCTTAGTTTTTCTGATATAGAAGATACCACTTTAGCTATAAGTTTGTCTACATCTTTGTCTTCAAATGTTGCATTTTTTTGTTGAAGAACTAAACCAACAGCTAAACTGCGTTTGTCTTTTCCAATACTGTCACCCTTATATTCATCAAAAACTATGGTATCTACCAAGTTTTCTCCCAGTTCATTGTATATTAAATTTGCAATATTTTGATAACTGACTTCTGCATCAATAACCATAGCTAAATCACGTCTGACGGAAGGATATTTTGAAATAGTTTCATATGAAGGAAGTGAGGAATTTTGAATTTTTTTCATAAATAATTCAAAAGCATATACCTCTTTTTTAATTCCCATTCTACGACATATTTCAGGATGAACTTGGCCAATCCATCCAACTAACTCTCCCTTCAAACAAACTTGAGCTTGTCTTCCAGGATGAAGAAAATCGTACTCTGATAAGGTAAAATCATAGTTCATTTTTGAGCTGTCTAATAATTTTTCCAAGTCACCTTTGCAATCAAAAAAATCAAGCTTTTCTTTCTCCATTCCCCAGTGTTCTGTGTTTCTAATACCGGTACAAATTGCTATAATTTTATCATCTTCGGTAACCCTTGTTTTTTTATGAAAAACATTACCTGTTTCAAACATTTTGATACTGTCGTGCTGTCTTCTTAAGTTGTAATTTAAAGTTTGCATCATGCCTGGTAATAAACTGGTGCGCATGATAGAAAACTCCTCAGTTAAAGGGTTTTTCAAAGCAAATGAATCTTCTTGCATGTTAAATTCATTTAATAGTTTTTCTGAAACAAAACTATAATTAATGGCTTCTAGGTAACCCAGATTACACAATTGATTTTTAATGTTATTATGGCTTATGTGTTCTTCTGGTAATTGAATAATGACACTCTGGCCAACTAAGTTTTCAGATGGCATTTTATCGTAACCGACCATTCTCACCACTTCCTCAATCAGGTCTTCTTCAATTGCAATATCAAAACGACTAGAAGGCGCTTTAATTTGCCAGGTATTTTCTTGGGTTTCGACTTGCATGGATAGTCCTGTAAGAATATCAGTGACTTGTTGTGAAGGAACTTCAAAACCCAATACACGCTTTAATTTTTCTTTACTTAATGTTATGTTTTTTTGCTTTGGCAGATATTTTTCTTCTTTGGCTTCATTAATTGGCCCAACTTCTCCACCACAAATATCTATAATTAGTTCAGTTGCTCTATGCATGGCTTGAGTTTGTAATTGCGAATCGACTCCTCTTTCAAAACGTAATGCAGATTCAGTATGAACACCGATATCTCTACTTTTACCCATAATTGTTGCTGGATCGAAATAAGCAGACTCTAATACAATATTTTTTGTACTTTCAGTCACACCACTGTTTTCTCCTCCCATAATACCAGCAATAGCAAGATAATTTATTTCATCTGCAATCATTAAAAATGAGTCATTAAGTGTAATTTCTTTTCCATCTAACAATGTAATTTTGTCATCTTTTTTAGCCATTTTGACGTTAATGGCGCCCTTTATTGTGGTTTTATCAAACCCATGCATTGGCTGCCCAAACTCTAGCATGACATAATTAGTTACATCAACAACAGGGTGAATGGAACGAATTCCACTCCTGCGAAGCTTTTCTTGCATCCAAATTGGAGTCTCTTTGGTATTGTCTATGTTATTGATAACACGGCATAAATATCGCGGACATTGTTTGTCAGCACTTAGTTTGACTTCAATGTGTTCATTGTGGCTGATTTCAACTTCTTTAGGTTCAACCGATTTTATTTTCAAATCATTTAAACAGGCGACATCAATTGCAATCCCTTTGAGACTGAAACAATCTGCTCGGTTAGGCGTTAAATCGATGTCAATAATATTATCATCAAGTTGAAAATATTCTCTGATATCTTTGCCAATAGGAGCATTATTTGGTAATTCAAGTAATCCAGAATGATCATCACTCAAGCCCAGTTCAACATTTGAACAAAGCATTCCAAAAGATTCCATCCCTCTTAACTTGGACTTTTTTATTTTAAAATTCCCTGGTAAAACAGCTCCAATTTTAGCTAATGGTGCTACTAAACCCACTCTTGCATTGGGTGCTCCACATACAATTTGTAAGTTTTCTTCACAACCTATATCAACTTGGCATACATTGAGTTTATCAGCATCAGGGTGTTTTTCTAAAGCAACTATTTTAGCTACCACAACTTCAGTAAATTCTCCTGCAGCTGGTAATACATCATCAACTTCTAATCCTAACATTGTTAATTGCTCAACCAATTCATCAGATGAAACTGATGGATTAACCCACTCTCTTAACCATTTTTCACTTATTTTCATGTCTATATATCTCTTTATTCAAGCTGATTTCTTTATTTAAATTGTTTTAGAAAAGTTATGTCATTCTCAAAAAATTGCCTCAAATCTTTTACTCCATAGCGCAACATTGCAAAACGCTCAACGCCTAGTCCAAAAGCAAATCCTGTATATTTCTCTGGATCAATACCGCCAGATTTTAAAACATTTGGATGAACCATCCCGCACCCTAAAACTTCAAGCCAGCCAGTTGTTCCATCTTCTTTTTTCCATTCAACATCTACTTCTGCTGATGGTTCAGTGAATGGGAAATAAGAAGGCCTTAAACGAATCTTTAAATCTTTTTCAAAAAAAGCATTAACAAATTGATTCAGAACACCTTTCAAACTGGCAAAAGTCACTGATTCTCCAACTACCAAACCTTCAACTTGATGAAACATAGGTGTATGAGTTTGATCTGAATCGCTTCTATAAACCCTGCCTGGAGCAATAATTTTAATCGGAGGATTCATGTTTTTCATGGCGCGAATTTGTACTGGAGATGTATGCGTGCGAAGTAAATGGCCATCATCGAACCAAAAAGTATCATGCATCGTTCTTGCTGGATGATGAGATGGAAAGTTTAACGCTTCAAAATTATGGTAATCATCTTCAATTTCGGGACCCATTTTTTCTTCAAAGCCCAAACCAGCAAATAATGTAACTATGCGTTGCATTGTTCTGGTTACTGGGTGAATATTTGCACCATGATTTTTTCTGCCAGGCATGGTTATATCAATAGACTCTAACTGAAGTTTTTTTTCTAATTCTTGAGCTTGTAATATTTGTCTTTTTTCCTGTATCTTTTGTTGTAATTTTCCTTTGGCTTTATTAATTTCTATACCAGCCTCTTTTCTTTCATTGGCTGGTAAAGTGCCCAACAATTTTAACTGAGAAGTTATTGTTCCTTTTTTTCCTAAATATGCGACACGAATATCCTCTAATACTTTGTTATCAATAGCATTTTTAATTTCATCGAGGGCTTTTTCTTGAAGTTGACTGAGATTTTCCACATTTCACCTGTGTAATATTTTAATTCATAAAAAAAGGGAAACAACCAATCAGCATAGCTGATAAGCTAATTTCCCTTAGAATGTTCAATCTATTTTAGTTGATTACAGCGCAGATTTAGCTAATTCTGCAACGGCAGAAAAACCACTTTTATCATGTACAGCCATATCAGCCAAAACTTTACGATCTAAAGAAATATTAGCTTTCTTAAGACCGTTTATAAATCGTGAATAAGATAATCCATTCAATCTAGCTGCAGCATTTATACGTGTAATCCATAACGCTCTAAATTGACGTTTACGCTGTTTTCTGTCACGGTATGCATATTGACCAGCTTTTATTACAGCTTGCTTAGCAACTCTGTAAACTTTTCTTCGTGCGTTGTAGTAACCTTTTGCTTGCTTTAATATTTTCTTGTGACGTCTTCTTGCTGTTACGCCTCTTTTAACTCTTGCCATTTTTCTTAACTCCTATATTTTTTGAGAACAATCATGCGTAAGGTAGCATTGATTTAACTTGTTTAACATCAGACTCATCAACCATTTCTGTTCCACGTAAGTTTCTTTTACGCTTCTGGCTCATTTTCGTTAAGATATGACTTTTGTTAGCGAAACCACGCTTAAAGCCATTGGCTGTTTTTTTAAAGCGCTTGGCTGCGCCTTTTTTGGTTTTCATTTTTGGCATTATTATGCTCCATTTTAAATTAATAAAACTACAATAAGTAACGTATAGTGATGAACTATATCATTTTAGCTTTCCAAAACTTATTGCTGTTAATCAGTTTGATTCAATCTTTAAAGATTTTAGCAAACCTGTACTTTCACATCCTTTTTCGTAGGTGTTTTTACCCGAATAACGTTATTTAGCAGACGATTTTGGCGCCAATAACATTATCATAAAACGTCCTTCCATTTTTGCAGGCCGTTGCTCTACAACAACCTCATCAATCAAGTCATCCTCTAGTCTATCAAGCATATTAGCACCAATGTCTCTGTGGGCTAATTCTCTGCCTCTGAACATAATGGTTACTTTTACTTTATTACCTTGACCGATAAATTTTCTTAAATTTCGAAGTTTGACTTGATAGTCAGCTTCTTCGGTATTTGGTCTAAATTTAACTTCTTTTAATTGGACCTTTTTTTGCTTTTTCTTGGAAGCTTGTTTTTTCTTGGAATTTTCAAACCTGAATTTTCCGTAGTCCATAATTTTGCAAACAGGCGGCTCAGCTTTAGGTGATATTTCAACCAAATCTAGCTTTTGAGCTTTTGCTCTATCTAAGGCAGCATCTGTGGCCAAAATTCCTACCTGTTTACCATCACTGTCAATCAAACGAACTTTCATCACGTTGATTGCTTCATTTACTCTTGTTTGGTGTTTCTTTGCGATTTTTTAAATCCTCATTTTTGTTGTTAATTTATTATACCTTATCATTTTTAAGATGATTAAAATGCTCAATGAGCTGCGAGAGACTCATATTACCAGCATCTTCACCATTAAGTTTTCTTACTGTTATTGTTTCGTTTTCCATTTCTTTATTACCAACTACTAACATGTAAGCACACTTCTCTAAGGTATGTTCGCGAATTTTATATCCAATCTTCTCATTTCTCAAGTCTAATTTCACTCTAAAACCATTGTTTTTCAAAACTTTGGCTATTTTTGCTCCATATTCGCTTTGTTTATCGGTAATGTTCATTATAACTGCTTGAACAGGAGACAACCAAAATGGCATATTCCCAGCGTGGTGTTCAATTAATATTCCAATAAACCTTTCAAATGATCCCAATATTGCACGGTGTAACATGACGGGTACGTGCTTGTCTCCATCTTCACCAATATAACTGGCATCCAATCGTCCAGGCATTGAAAAATCAACTTGGATTGTTCCACATTGCCAAACTCTGCCTAGACAATCTTTTAGAGAAAACTCAACTTTTGGTCCATAAAATGCACCTTCGCCTGGTAACTCTTGCCAATCTAAATTTTTAGTATCTAACGCTTTTGCCAAGGCTTGCTCAGCTTTGTCCCAATCTTGATCGCTGCCAACTCGTTTTTCTGGTCTAGTAGATAATCTATATATGACATCAGTAAAACCAAAATCATTGTAAATTTCATGTAAAAAATCAATGAAAGAAGATACTTCAGACTGAATTTGATCTTCAGTACAAAATATGTGTGCATCATCTTGGACAAAACCACGAACACGCATTAATCCATGTAGAGATCCAGATGGCTCATTTCTGTGGCAAGAACCAAACTCTGCTAACCTAAAGGGTAAATCTCTGTAACTTTTCAATCCTTGATTATAAACCTGTACATGACAAGGGCAATTCATTGGTTTGATCGCAAATTTACGTTCATCTGATTCAACAGTAAACATATCTTCGCCGAATTTATCTGCATGACCAGATTTTTCCCATAAAGTATAATCAACTAATTCAGGTGTATTAATTTCTTGATAGTCATGAAGGCTTAATTGTTCTCGCATATGTTGTTGAACTGCTTGGTATATTGACCATCCATTTGGATGCCAAAAAACCATTCCTGGTGCTTCTTCTTGGAAGTGAAACAAGTCCATTCTTTTACCTAATTTTCTGTGGTCTCTTTTTTCTGCTTCTTCTAATCTGTGTAAGTAATCTTTTAATTCCTTTTTATCACCCCAAGCTGTACCATAAATACGTTGCAACATTTCGTTATTACTATCACCACGCCAATAGGCACCCGCCACATGCATGAGCTTAAAGACTTTTAATTTGGAAGTATTTGGTACATGTGGTCCACGACATAAATCTATGAATTCACCTTGTTTATAAAGGCTCAAAGTTTGATCAGCAGGAATATCTCGTATAATTTCTGCTTTGTATTTCTCTCCCATGTTTTCAAACAAATCTATGGCTTCATCGCGGCTCATAGTTTGGCGTTCTACTGGCAATTTTTGTTTGACTATTTTTTTCATTTCAGACGTAATTTTTGTTAATTCTTCATCTGTAAAATGGTGTTCACTCGAAAAATCATAGAAAAACCCATCGTCTATCACAGGACCAATTGTCACTTGAACATTTGGATACAATCTTTTTACGGCTTGTGCCATCAAATGAGCTGTTGAATGTCGAATAACTTCAAGACCTTCTTCACCTCTGTTAGTTATTATTGCTAATTCAACATCGGTTGATATTTCAGTAGACAAATCAACCAACTCTCCATTAATTTTAGCTGCTAATGCAGCATTGGCAAGTCCTGGGCCAATATCTGTAGCAACATCTAAGGCTGTTATTGTGTTATCAAATTGTCTTTGTGAGCCGTCGGCTAGAGTAATAATAGGCATAGTAGTATTTAATGTTCTTTATTTTATCCAAAAAAAAAGCACATAATGTGCTTTGGACCAATTACGTTTGTAGTTAATATTTAATTTAAAATTATCGTATTCATTTCACCAATTATAACACCTGTGTTGATTTTTATGATAATTTTATGATTAATTTGTTAAAATCTTACTTTAAATTTAGCTAATCTAATAGATATGAGTGTAAGAATTGATAAATGGCTATGGTCTGCACGTTTTTTTAAAACCAGATCATTGGCAAAAAAACAGGTTGAAACTGGAAAAATTAAAATATCTGGTCAAAAAGTTAAACCATCTCGTCATATTAATGTTGGTGATTTATTGCAAATTCGCAAAGCTGAATTTACTTGGGATGTTGAAGTTTTAAAGCTGATTGATAAAAGGGTTTCAGCAAAACTCGCTGTTCTTACTTACCTAGAATCTGCAGAATCTATCAAAGCACGTGAAGATATTATTACAGAAAGTAAAATGACCTATTCTTCTGCACCAAGACCACCCAAACATCCAGATAAAAAATCGCGTAGAGAGCTGATTAAAGTCAAAAAAGGCGGATTTTAAAATATCTCAATTCATGATGCATAAGACCATGAATTGAGGTTTTTCCTACTACTAATTTAATATTTACTCTTTTGGCAAAGCTTTTGCTTTAGTGGCAATTAAGGCTTCGCGTAACTTACTTTCGGTTTCTGCTAATTCTGAGACAGCATTTTTACGCATGACTTTTCCTTCTTCGGAAATTCGTAAACTGTCTTCAATTGTTTCAATTAATGTTTGATTCGCTTCTTTGATAACATTAATATCAAAAATTCCGCGCTCTAATTGTTCTCTCACTTTTTTGTTGGCTATTTTAAGATTTTCAGCATTGCCTTTTAACAATTCGTTAGTCAAATCAGATGCATCCTTAATCGTTTGTGCAGCAGCTCCAGATCTCCAAATAGTCACTGTTTGCGCCAGTTGTTGTCTCCACAAAGGAATAGTATTAGCTATAGTTGAATTTATTTTATTAATCAATCCTTTATCATTTTCCTGAACCAATCTTATACTCGGTAAACTTTGTAATGTCACTTGCCTTGTTAATCGTAAATCATGAACCCGTCTTTCTAGATCATCTCTGGAACCTTTGAGATCACGTAAATTTTGTGCCACTAACATATCATCTGTAGACTCAGCTTGTTTCTGCAGGTTAGGAATCATTGTCTCATCAACTTGACGTAACTTTTCCTCACCAGCATTAATGTAGCTCTCTAATGTATGAAAGTATTCTAAGTTTGCTGTATAGAGTCTATCTAGACTGGTGATGTCCTTCAACAAAGTAACTTTATGGTCTTCAAGCTTGTCAGTTATAGAGTCTATTTGTTTTTTTACTGATTCATATTTTTGTAAAAACTTTGCCAATGGCTTTGCTCTCATAAAAAGTCGAGCAAAGAATCCCGGTTTGTTATTCGGGTCAAGTTCATCAATATCAAAACCACGAATGGTTGATACCATCTCGTTCAATGCTTCACCTGAAGAGCCCAATTCTTTATTTTTAACACCTTCAAGCATTTTATCTGAGATTTCAGTGACACTTTCTTGTGCTTTGGAGCCAAAAAATATAATTGAATTGCTATCATTCATATCAATTTCGGCAATGATTCCATCTATTGCTTCTTTTTCTTTTCCATCAATTTGTTCATAAGTTGCCATTTCATTTTTAACACCTGGAACTATTTCTCCATTGATTAAAGTGTCTTGGACAACTTGAGTTTTTACTTCTGTTTCTGTCATGTTATTATTCCAATTATATAATTAATTTATGCCTTGTTTTTTCAATAATGTATTAAGCACTTCAATGTCTACATCCAAATCAAAAGCCTCACTTGATATGAGCTTTTCGTACTGTTCTGAAAAAACGACTTCAATATTTTCTAAAACTTCTCTAAAATTCTGTTCTAAATCCAAGTTTTCTGTATTGTTATGGTTATTTGCATAGCGCTCTACAACACTTTCGGCTCCTGTTAAATAAGTATTTAAGAACCTTCTGGCTTTTCTAATCTTATTGGGTTGACTGTACAAAACAGCCAAAACGTCTCTGGCTAAAGTTGTAATTTTATTCAGTCGATGTGACATCTCGGCATTGTCGATGCCCCTGTTCGCTTTTTCTATGCTAATAACCAAGGTTTCACTGTTTTGAAGGATTTCTAAAGCTTTATCTGCATCTGTAACATCACTAAATCCAATGTGTTTAGACTTAACAGCATCAAGGCCATACCACAACCAGCAACCAACTGTGGCTGCTATACCAAATCCAATAGCTGAAAATAAATTGTATTCAGCCAATAACCAAGCACCCACAAAGTTAGCAATACCAAGCAATAATGATGACAGGAACATCATTGGAAAGGGAGCGTTATTTTTAAACTTTCTAGAAGTAAAATGACTTTTATTTTTTAAACCAATTCCCATCCAATGGGCAGAAAGAATTATAGAAAAAAGGACAGCAGAGACCAACACAAGGTTTAATAATTCTCCACTGAGTAATTTTGAAATCACAGCAAGTAAATATGGCAATGAATAAATGTACAAGAGCCAAGCACTGTAACTGCTTGATTTGCTTACTTCGTTTTGTCGGTATTTTACTGGCATTATAATATCTTAAACCCCAAATATAATACTGAATAGGTTAAGAGCAGAAATCCGCTGAGTCGTTTAATAAATTCTTGCATTCATAATTTCCTAAATTTGAAATTTAATAATCATTTGATGATCAGAAAAGTCCGATTGTCCCAATGATATTTTTCCTGAGCCTAATAAAACTGTTTTATCTCGGTGTAATCTTAGTGAGTTTCCGCCAATTTCTAACCAAGTACCATTTGTGCTTTGATCAACTAAACGAAAGTTGCCATCTGAGAATTGTATTTCAGCATGGATTCTTGAAGCCATTGGCGCAAGTATTTGCAAATCGCATTCTTCACCACGGCCAATTATCTTATTCGGCGATTTTTCAGTCATGATAACAATACGGCTATCAATTTCTAAAGTTAACTTAAAGGCCGCTTCAGGAAGTTTTAAATCAAGAGCTGAAGAAACTCTGGTAACCTGAGAGTCATCTTTCTGCCACAAAATCTCAATAATTTTTACTGATAAGAGCTTGCCTTTGATTTTTGTTTTGCCGAGACTTCTGTGTTTTATGGAGTCATTAAAATCGTTGGATTTAAAGGTTTGTGAGTTGGTTATTATTTGTCCTTTTTTTGCTAGCCCAGCCATTCTTGCTGCGACATTAACAGTATCTCCATATACGTCACCCTTTTCATTAATGACTACACCATGATGAAAGCCAACTCTGATACCAATGGGATGTGTTCCAAGAACAAAATTACCACTAACGCTTTCTTGCATTCCTATTGCCGCTTTGATTGCCAATTTTGGAGATGGAAAGGTACACATGATTTCATCTCCAATAGTCTTGATCAAAACACCTTCGAAATTCTCTGAAACTTCAATAAGCGTATTTAACACAGCAGAAATAGCAGTCCGAGCTTTATCGTCACCATATTTTTCAAACAGTGCGGTGCTTTTAGCAATGTCGGCAAACAATACCGTTAGTTCAGACATTCTATTTCCTCTTTTTAGCCAATTTATTCAATTGATCGACAATTATATCTGCATTAGGAAGCACCAAAGATGATGCGTCGCCTAAGGGTGTAAAACTATCAAGACCCGTTATTTTACTGATTTGGGGTGGGTTCTCTACGTTGTCAATAATGCATGACACTACACCTTCTCCAATTGAAGCAGATTCTCTTCCTTCATCAACTACTAAAATTGTATCAAACTTTTTGGCTAAATTACAGATGCTTTTTGTATTTAGTGGTTGTATCCATCGTAAATCCATAATTGCCACTGATTCTTGATGGGTTTTATTGAATTTATTGGCTGCTTCTAGACTCATTGGAACACCATTGGCATAAGTAATGATCAATATATCTGATGCATTGTTGTTATATACTTTTGCTTCTCCAATGGGGATATATTGTTTATTATCTGGATATTTAAAGCACCACTTGTTATCACCTTCTTTGTATAAATCTTTTTTCATGTACAAAGCAATCGGTTCTATGAAAACTGATACTCTTTTATCCACATGAGCTAATGCCATTAATGAACGCATCATTAGTACAGCATCATCTCCTCTAGAGGGACAAGCCACCACTAAACCTGGAATATCTCTTAGGGCAGTTAAAGAATTATCATTATGAAAATGACCTCCAAAGCCTTTTTGATAACCCAGTCCGGGTATTCTGATGACCATTGGATTAGCAAATTGATTGTTAGAAAAAAACTGCAAACTGGCTGCTTCACCTCTAATTTGATCACATGCATTATGAAAATATGCCAAATATTGAATTTCAGGCAAAGGAATCATGCCCATGTTTGAATAGCCTTGTGCCAATCCTAAAATTGTTTGTTCATCAAGTAATGTATTAAAAACACGTTTCGGTGAAAACTTTTTATATAAATTTTTGGTTAAAGTGTAAACACCGCCTTTTTGTGCCACATCTTCTCCAAAAAGAAGCGAATTATCATATTTGAGCATGATATCCATTAGGCCTTTATTAATGAGGATTGCCATGTGCTTTTTGGGCTGGTTCTCTGGCAATAATTTTTCATTGCCGAATAATTTGATGCGTTGAGCTTTATCAACCTTTTTCAGCACTTGGTTTTGTACTTTATTTGGTGTGTAAGGCGCTAAAGGTCTTGTTACTTCTTCTGGTGTTACCAATCTGTCTTGGGAATCTGCTTTGTAAGCCAAATCCATGCATCGGTTTTTAGTCTCTTGATAAAGTTGAAGAATTTCATTTGCTGTCATGGTACCAGAATTGACCGCTAATTCTGCTGATTTCAACAAAGGATCTTTAGCCTCCTCTGCTAATAATTCATCAATATTTCGATAATCAACTTCAAAATCAGTTCCTGCATGCCCCATTAACCTTGTTGTTTTTAAATGCAAAAAAACAGGTTTCCGTTCAAACCTACAAAAATCTACCGCACGTTTTACTTGTCTATAACCTTGCGCCATGTCCAATCCATCTGCCTGGAAATATTGCAACCCTGGACGGTGTTTGAAATTCCTTTCAATCCAACCTGCTGGAGTTTTTACTGAAATACCTAAACCATTATCTTCACAAATAAAAATAATTGGAACATCTAATCCTTGATATGCTGCCCAAGCGGCTGCATTAAAAGCTCCTTGAGCAGTTGAATGATTACTGCTAGCATCGCCAAAATTACACACAACAATTGAATCATCCGGAATAGGTAAACCTGAATCAGAACGTTTGCCCATTTCAATTCCCAGAGCGGTTCCAACTGCTTTTGGTAAGTGGCTTGCTATGGTACTGGTTTGAGGCAAAACCCATAATTCTTTAGAACCCCACACTTTATGCCTCCCTCCTGAGGCAGGGTCAGATTTACTGGCTGCAAACGAAAGACAGGTATCATAGATTGGATCTATTGTCGGAATGTATCTTGATCTTTCCATCATAAACCCGCCACTTCTGTAATGAAGAAAAGCAGGATCAGTATGCCTAGTTAAGCGACCCAGCATAGCATTGCCTTCATGACCAGATGATCCAATGGTATAAAATACTTTATTTTCTAACCTTAAAGCTCTGGCCATTAAATCAAGTTGTCTAGATATAATTTGAGATTCGAATATATCTAAAAATGATTCATCGGTTAATCCATAATCATCTAATTCTAAAAAGGGCTTATTAGTTTTTAAATTTTCAACAAATTCTATAAAATTATCATCAACTACTTGAGCCCGATTAATATTCTTAGATTTGTTGGTCATTTTGTTTTTGAGTGTCTTTAAAATAGCCATATTATTGAACTCTTAAAATGCATTCTTACCTGTAAGTTCTCTACCAACTACCAATTGATGAACTGTCTCAGTTCCTTCATAAGTAATAACTGATTCTAAGTTTAAGGCATGCCTAATGGCAACATGCTCTGTAGTAATTCCTGCACCGCCTAATAAATCTCGACAATCTCTAGCGATATCAATTGCCATACGCACATTGTTCCATTTCGCAATTGAAATTTGAGTCGGTTGAATTAGACCTTTGTCCTTTAAACGTCCTAATCTCAAGGCTAAAGTTTGGGCTGTGGTTATTTTTCTTGCCATGTCTGCAAGTCTTAATTGTACTATTTGGTTTTCATTTAAGGCTTTTCCAAACAGTATTCGGTCTTTTGTATAATCTAACACTTCTTGTAAACATGCTTGAGCACTCCCAATTGGACCCCAGGAAATTCCGTATCTTGCGTTTGACAAACATGTTAATGGCCCTTTTAAGCCAATGACATTAGGAAGCCTATTGGCATCAGGAATTCTTACTTCATCAAAAAATAATGCTGAAGTCACAGAGGCACGCAATGACATTTTTTTAAGGATGAGTTCTGTTGAAAAGCCTTTCATTCCCTTTTCAACCAAAAAGCCCTGCACACCATCGTCTGTAAGTGCCCATATTATGGCTATATTGGCTATTGAACCATTTGTAATCCACATTTTTGATCCATTTAAAATCCAGTCATCTCCATCTTTCTTAGCAAAAGTATTCATATTTAAAGGATCCGAGCCACCATGTGATTCTGTCAGGCCGAAACAACCAATCACCTCCCCTCTTGCCATAGGAGGCAACCATTTCTGCTTTTGCTCTTCACTGCCAAACTCTGAAATTGGGAACATACACAAAGAGCTTTGAACTGATGCAAAGCTTCTTAATCCAGAGTCTCCACGTTCAAGCTCTTGGCAAATTAAACCATAACTAGTATAGTTCAATCCAGCACATTCATACCCTTGAATGGTGCTACCAAATAATCCTAAATCTGCCATTTCTGGAATGAGATCCATGGGAAATTCATGTTTATCAAATGCTTCACCAATTATTGGTAAAACCCTTTCATCAACCCATCTTCCTATTGAGTCTTGAACCATTACTTCGTCTTCAGACAATTCAGAACGAATATCAAAAAGATCGAGTGGATTTAAAGTTGTTTTCATTGTTTTGTCCCGAAATTGTTTTGTTAATTAATTTGTTGACTATTTTACCTCGAAATGAATTGATAAAACCAATGAATTAGCAGAGATTTACAATAAAGTCTAAAGGCCAGTTTGAAATTAATATGATTAGAAATTTTAACGAAAAATAAAGGCCGAATAAGGGCAATAAAAAACGACCCAATTACTTTTTATTATATACGATTTGATTTCTGCCTTTTTGTTTGGCTTGGTACATTGCATCATCAGCACTTTTTAACATTGAATCAATATCGCTATGTGAAAAATTACTACAAAATCCAGCAGATAAAGTGAGCTTAATGTCGGTTTGATTGAATGAAATAGGCATTTGTTCAATATCTATTCTTATTTTCTCAAAACTAGATTTTGCTTTATCTAAAGATGTGTTGATTAAACCCACAACAAACTCCTCACCACCAAAGCGACCACAAATATTATCTTTGTCAATATTTTCAGATAAATACTGACCCATTTTTTTCAAAACCAAATCACCAGCAGCATGTCCATACTGATCATTAATGCTTTTGAATGAATCCAGATCAATCATTCCTATACACATGATTGTATTATTAATACGAGATTGTTCAAATGAGTCATTGAGCAATTGCAATGTTTTTGAGCGGGTATAAATAGCTGTCAGGCTATCGTAATTTGCCAGTTGTTCAAAGTGTTTTTTATTTTTTCGTAATCTCAGAGCAATGAATATCAACATTGCACTAACTGTCAGAGCGAATAAAAACATAAGAATCAAGATTTGATTCTGTTGATTTTTGGAATGAATCTGTGTATTTTTAAGTTCATTGTCTTGTGCCAAAATTTTGTTGGCTTTTTCTTTGTCTTGTAATTCAAATTGTGATCGCAATTGATGCAATTGTTTGGTGCTTTGCCGACTTAATAACTGCTTTTCATCAATAACAATTTTTCTCAATTGCTTAAACGCTTGTTCATATTGGCCAGAATGTGCTAATAGCTCAGTTTGTATTTTTCTGATAGAAATATGTTGTATGGGATGATCGTTTTGATTGATAAAAGAAAAGGCTTGTTGCAAATGCGATTGAGCCAATTCAATTTCATTTGTTTTTAATTTTAATTGGGTTAACACTTTATACACATCAAACAACATTAATCGATTTTTGCCAATCTTAAATGCATCAAGTGCTTCTAATAACATGTCATTGGCCTTTTGAAAATCTCCGTGAGCCAGAGCATATCCAGCCAATTCTTTTAAGGCATATCCAGCTCCTTGGTGATCATCAACTTGAACTGATAAATCCAGAGATTCTTGTAGTTGAGACAATCCCATATCTGTATTATTGATTGCTATATTTGCTCTACCCAATCCATATAATGCAATACTTAATTCTAACCAATTATTGTTTTTTCTGTGAAATTCTGCTGCTTCTGTAAAAAAAGGAATAGATAATTCATGTTCTTTTCGATATTCATAAACCAATGCCACAATACTTGCAATTTCTTGATGAGCAAAATCATTACTGTCTTTTGCTAACTGATAAGCTTGTAAAAGAAAATCAAGTGACTGTATATATTGGCCCATACTTAAATTTAAATAGCCATTAGTTGTCAAAGACTCAATAGTAACATCTTGTATTTCATTATCTTGTGCCCACCGCAGTGATTCTATCGCAGCATCAATTCCTTTTGAGGGTGTTCCAGCGATATCATAGGCCATGGATAAAGACAGGGATAATTTATAATAAATCCAAGGATAGTTATTTTTGGATATAGCATTTAAGCCTATTTGAGCTTGTTCGATGGCTTTTTCAGGTAGAACTAATGCATAATATGCTTGGCTTAATACATATTGTTTTTGAGCAATGACAAACAAATCTGATGTTTCTGAATGTTGCAAAATTTCATCAATTACCGATTGTGGGTCAGATTGTAAGCGCGAATAAAAAAGCTTATATTGTGTATTTAACTGATAATAACTGCTTGCTGCTTCAGTGTTAAAGACGGTACTGAAGTATAATCCAATAATCAAAATAAATTTTATCATTTCCTCATCACATCAGTAGTGATTCATCTATGGCATTAAAAACCGATGCCGCTCTAATTAAAGAATTTGAAGTGAGCGTTTTTACTCCATAAACTTCAGTTTTAACGTTATATTTTTTTGAGATTTTAGTTAATAACATGTCAAAATCACCATCTCCAGAAAGTAAAATAACAGTATCAACATTTTCAGCTAGTTCCATTATATCTATGGTGATTCCAACATCCCAGTCGCCTTTGGCAGAACCATCTGAACGTTGAATAAACGGTTTTAATTTTAAGTTAAAGCCAATGTGTTTTAATGCAGTTTGAAACTTATGTTGTTTGTCATCAACTCTATGAATAGCATAAGCATAAGCATGCACTATCTGACCTTGAGTGCTAATTAAATCCCAAAACTTTCTATAATTAAATTGTCTTTTATATAAATCTCTTGTGGTATAGTAAATGTTCTGAACATCAACAAAAATAGCAATTTTTTCATCAATTTTCATCATATTTTTCAAGGTAGTCTTCTAAAAGTTTACCTGCAACATTTATTAAATCTCTTTCGGTGATTATGCCGACAAGTTTATTCTTTTTAACTACTGGCAAACAACTTAATTTGTTTTTTCGCATCAATCTAATCGCATCCACTGTCAACATATCTGGAGGCGCTGTCACTGGATCAGAGCTCATCACATCTTTGACTGCGGTTGGATCATTGGGATTGCTTCGCCCTCTTGAAACCACTTTTAATATATCTCTGTGAGAAATTAAACCCACAATTTCGCCTTTGTCATCTTCAACTGGAACATGACGGACATTTTTCCAGTCCATTATACTGGCAGCTAAATCTAATAAATCATCAGGACGCACAGTAAAGAGTTCTTCTGTCATAAACTGGCCCAATCTTAAAAAAGTCGCCCGCCAATCTAAAGTTTCTGATACTTTAGCTAGCTTCCATTTATGTACGGGTTCATCGGTTTTTTGATTGGCCAACATTTCAGATGTAATAGACCTTACTTTTTCATCAGGTAAGATATTTTCATCCATTTCTGTAATAGATTGAATTGCCCATTTGGCACCAGTTTGCTTAGATCTTGTCCTGTCTTCAATCACGCCTAAATAACGGTCAATATCTTGTTTATCAAGTCCTTCTTGTATTAATCCATCTCGAGCAATTGGTAATAATTCATTCAGAATTAATTTTGACGCAGTAACAGTTTTGTGGTCAATCCAATGAAACTTTGCTTCTAATCCTATACGTGTTGCATTTAAAAAATTATTGGCGACGTCCGAAAATCTTAATACTTTGGTGATGTCTTCGTATTTGTTAGACATTCCCACCATTAATCCAACAAAAAAAGCTGTATTGGCAACTTCATCTATGACGCTAGGTCCAGCCGGTAAAACCCTATTTTCAATTCGCAAATGAGGAACATTGTCAACTACTCCATAACAAGGTCTATTCCATCGATATACCGTGCCATTATGAAGCATTAAAGCTTTAAGATTTGGAGTAATTCCATTTTCAAGCATACCAACTGGATCTTCATCAAAATCTGCGGTTAAAACAACAGGGAATCGAGATATGTCTTCTTTAAAAATATCAGTTATGGACTTAACCCATTCTTTACCAAAATATACCCGTGGTAGCATGCCACGTTGTTGTAATGTATCTGAACGTGTATCAACTGAATTTTGAAAAACCGCAATTCGTGATTCGTGCCATAGTCGATTATGATGAATTAAACCAGAATTTACCGAAACTGCCATGACCGGAGCAGTAATGGCTTGTGCAATATTGTATTTATGTACAAAATCGTCACTACTAACTTGATAATGCACTTGAAAACTTGTATTCAACGCTTCAAGCATAAAAGTGTCATGGGTCACGGAAAGTTCATCAATGCCTCTTACGTTCAATCTAAAGTCTGAGCCTCGTAGTTGTTTAAGGGTATCATTTAATTCAAAGTACCTGTCAATTGGTACCATATTTTCGAGGGTTAAATCCATTTGCTTTAGAGTTGGCAAAATACCAGCTAAAACAACCTGAGTACCATGTTTGCCTGCCACTTTTTTTGCAATTAGTAAAGTTTCATTAATTTCATTTTCAAGTTTTCTTAAACAGTTACCTTTCAGCTCACTGGGAGTCAAATTGGCTTCTAAATTAAATTTTGCTATTTCAAAAGTAAAACGGGGGTCATCAATGTCCTTAAGAATTTCAACAGATTTACAAGCAGGAGAATAGTTTTTATTCACTAAAAACATTTCTTGTTCAGCACCAATTCGAGTAATCCCTGATTCAATCATGCCTTCATTTATCATGATTTCTAAGGCACTTAAATCGTTGAGCACAGCCCGCATAAATCTTCTTCTTAATTTATCTGACTGCTCTCGAGTAATATTCATCTCACCCATATTTATTCACCTCATTAATTAAGTTTATAAACCCATGTTAAAATCGCTGATAACATTAACCAGTTGATAATCACCAGTGGTACACCAACTTTAACAAAATCTGAAAATTTGTAACCACCAGCATTCATGACTAACAAATTCGTTTGGTATGCCATTGGAGTGGCATAACTCATATTGGCACCAAACAAAACCCCAAGAACAAATGGCTCTACTGGCATACCCAAAGTTTGGGCAATACTCACAGCAATAGGCGTCCCAATAACTGCCGCTGCATTATTTGAAACGACATTCGTCATAACTGCCATCGACAAAATCAATATTGCCAAAACAACCCCAGGAGAAAAACCTTGCGTACTGGTAACAAAAAGACCAGCCAAATAATCAGCTCCACCGGTTTGTATCAAAGCTACCCCAAGGGCCAATGATGCCACAATAATAAATATAACTTGCGCACTCAATGCGTTGGTTGCATCTTTCCAGCGCAAACAACCAGTCACAATTAGTATTAGACAACCAATAACAGAACTAACAACTATGGGTAAAATTCCAAAAGCAGCAAATCCAACAATCAGACCCATCACGGCTAATGCCAAAGGTGCTTTCTTGGTGTGAGGTAGTTCTTCGCCACCATCAAGGACAAGTAAGGAACCCGATGCTTTGACTTCACGTATGGCATCTAATGAACCTTGAACCAAAAGAACATCACCGGCTTTAAATAATAATTCATTGATGCCTTTGGTTCTGGCTTGGGTTTCTTTACCCTGAGAATGGACTGCTAATAGAGTCAACCCATATTTAGATTTCAAACGTGCATCACCTATCCGAACTCTGTCTAGGGTTGATCCAGAAATGACCACAAGCTCGGCAATCCTCTGATCACCTGCTTTTAATTGGTGGTCTGCATCTACCTCATCGTTACCAGTAAATAATTGACCACCCAATTCATGTTCAAAATCTCTTAAATTTTCTGAAGTATCTTTGATTACCAATCTATCATTGGCTCTGACGATGACATCAGGTAATGTTGCGATTGACAAATTTCCAGACCGAATAATTCTTTCAATGTTAACATCGTTTCCAGCCTTTTCTCTTATATTAGCTAATGTTTCACCATCAGCAAAACCTCCTTCACTTATCTCTATTTCTGCAGTAAAAACCCTGGGAGAAGTATCTTGTAAAGGTGGTGATCTATCAGGCAAAATTCTTGGTGCAATTAACCACAGATAAATTATTGCAACAATACTTGTAATAATGACAGGCATAACAAAATCAAACATTCCAAATTTTGGAACACCCAAGTCTTCAGCAACCTTTACAACCAACAGATTTGTTGAAGTTCCAATTGTCGTAGCCATGCCGCCCAGTAATGTAGCCATTCCCATTGGTAATAAAGTCCCTGCTGGAGATTGACCAGTTCTTAATGCAACATTCACCAGTATTGGAAGCAACAAAACCACAATAGGTGTATTATTTACAAAGGCACTAAGTATGGCTCCGGTAATTAAAGTTAGTAATAAGCTAAAGGAAGGACTTACTCTCCAGAGTTTAGCTAGCATTCGTCCAATTGGCTCCATCGCACCAGTCCTAACCAATGCCTGACCAGCAACCATTAAAGCAGATACTGCAATCAGTGCTTCGTTTCCAAATCCAACAAAAAATAATTTGGTATTAAAAATACTGCCATCTGGCAGTTGATAAGGAAAGATTTCAAATCCCAAAATGAGAGCACACAATACAAATAAACTGGAGGTTTGCAGTGGAATGTTTTCACGGGTAAATAATATCAGAGCTACTAAAGTAAGTAGTAAAACAGCTAAAGTATGCGGCTCAGGAGAACTCGCAACAAGGGTAGAATCCATCATTTAGTTATAATTAATTGGTATCAATAATTTAAAGTCTATCATGAGTTACCCATTAATATAAAATTTTAATTTTCAAATGATAAGATTTGTTTTAGAATAATAGTGAAATTAATAAATTAGTGGAGCATGAAGTGTCAAATTCAAAACCTTGGTTAAATTCCTATCCAGCTGGTATTCCTGAAGTCATTGGAAAACTGTCTTATGATTCTGTTGCAGAAATGCTTGAAAAGGCATGTTTAAAATATGGTGACAGAACTGCTTATGTCAATTTTGGCAAAAGTATCACCTATAAACAATTAGATGAGATGAGTAAAAACCTAGCAGCTTACTTACAATCAAAATTTAAAAAAGGCGATTCTATAGCAATCATGTTGCCAAATTTATTACAATACCCTATTGCTGTCATGGGAATACTTAGAGCTGGCATGGTTGTCACTAATACCAATCCACTGTATACAGCTCGAGAACTGAAACATCAATTAAATGATTCTTCAGCAAAAGCCATAATTGTAATTGAAAATTATGCCTGCACTTTAGCAGAAGTTATCGATGAAACAAATGTGCAACAAGTCATCACTACGGAAATCGGTGATCTACTTGGATTCAAAGGCACTATCATGAACTTTATGATTAAAAAAGTTAAAAAGATGGTTCCTCCATTCAAGTTGAATGACACATTAACTTTTAATCAAGTTATTGATCAAGGCAAATCCTTGCAATTTACGCCCACTAAAACCAATTTAGAAGACATTGCTTTTCTTCAATATACAGGCGGAACAACTGGAGTTTCCAAAGGCGCGATGTTAACCAATAGTAATTTGGTCTCTAATGTTGAACAAGTCAGAACATGGAACCAAGATAGTTTAAAAGAAGGAAAAGAAATAGTGATTACTGCTCTACCTCTTTATCATATCTTTGCACTCAATGCTAACTGCTTATTATTTACAGAATATGGTGCAAAAAATATATTAATTACGAACCCAAGAGATATGCCTGGTTTTGTCAAAGAAATGGGTAAACATAAATTTACGGCCATGACAGGTGTAAATACTTTATTCAATGGTTTATTAAACACACCGGGTTTTGAGCAAATTAATTTTGATGCTTTTAGATTTTCACTTGGCGGTGGCATGGCAGTTCAACAAAACACAGCCGATCGTTGGAAAGAAGTCACAGGTGTGACGTTATTAGAAGCCTACGGATTAACAGAAACATCTCCAGCTGCATGCATAAATCCACCTGACTTAAAGGACTTTAACGGCATGATTGGTTTACCTATTCCGTCAACTGACTGTAAAATAATTGATGATGATGGTAATACTTTACCTGTTGGAGAAAGAGGCGAGCTTTGCATTAAAGGACCACAGGTCATGAAAGGTTATTTAAACAGACCTGAAGCCACTGCAGAAACAATTGTCGATGGTTGGTTGTTAACCGGTGATATTGCAGTGATGAATGAAGAAGGATATTTTAAAATTGTTGATCGTAAAAAAGACATGATATTGGTTTCTGGCTTCAACGTCTATCCTAATGAAATTGAAGATGCCGTGTGTTTGCATGCGGATATCATAGAATGTGCAGCCATAGGTATTCCTGATGAAAAATCTGGCGAAGTGGTTAAGTTATTTGTGGTAGCAGAAGTTGATATAAGTGTTGATGATGTCAAAGCACATTGTCGTGAACACTTAACTGGGTATAAAGTTCCTAGGCATGTTGAATTTAGAGATGACCTTCCAAAAACCAACGTAGGTAAAATTCTTAGAAAAGACCTAAGAGAAGAATAAGATGAAAGCACTGGTTAAAAAGCATCCAAAACAAGGAATATGGATGCAAGATGTCCCTATGCCAGCAGTTGGTCATAACGATGTTTTAATTAAAGTCGAAATGACAGCCATATGTGGCACTGATTTACACATTTATAATTGGGATGAATGGTCGCAAAAAACCATTAAAACACCCATGACAATTGGACATGAATTTGTAGGTAAAATTGTAGAACTAGGAAGTGAAGTTACCGGTTATTCAATTGACCAAAGAGTCAGTGCTGAAGGACATATTACTTGTGGTGTTTGTCGCAATTGTCGAGCAGGAACACAGCATTTATGTCCCAATACCGTTGGCATTGGTGTCAATCGTGATGGTGCCTTTGCTGAATATATTTCTGTCCCTGCAAAAAATCTTTGGCCTATTCATGATGAGATCCCTTCAGAATTGGCTTCTTTTTTTGATCCTTATGGTAATGCGGCACATTGTGCATTGGCTTATGATGTTATCGGTGAAGATGTGTTAATCACAGGCGCAGGTCCAATCGGCATTATTGCAGCAGGAATATGTAAACACGTCGGTGCCAGAAATGTAGTCATCACAGATGTGAATGATTACCGATTAAAATTAGCCAAAGACATAGGTGCTGATCGCACCATAAATGTTACTCAAGAAAGACTGCGAGATGTGATGAACGAAATGGGCATTACTGGATTTGATGTGGCATTAGAAATGTCAGGCAATCCTCATGCTTTTAATGATTTACTTAAATCCATGTATCACGGTGGCAAAATTGCCCTACTCGGTATTTTACCACGATCAACACAAATAGACTGGGATGATATTATCTTTAAAGGTCTTGATCTAAAGGGCATTTATGGCCGCAAGATGTACGAAACTTGGTACAAAATGACCCAAATGCTTCGCACTGGCTTTGACTTATCTAAAGCCCATTCTCATACGATTGATATTGATGATTTTCAAACAGGATTCGACCTCATGCAATCAGGTCAATGTGGAAAAGTTGTTTGTAAGTGGTGATTTAAATTAGAGACAATCTATATGGAAGCAGATTATCTCTAATAAAAAGGCTGGAAGTCAAAATTTATTAAATCTACCTACTGATAATACTACAACAATAAGCATTTAAGGCAACTGAATCACTTACGGTACCAACTACATTTCCACACCCGTTATAAGTTAACATGTCATCAAATGATTCAGATGAAGTACCTGCTATAGTTGACGTTCTAATTCTTGGACATCCAGGAGTTGTATCTGTATATGTTCCACAAGTTGCATTGTTAGGATCTTTTCCTATATCAGCAGCATCACATGTTAAAATTGCCTCCATTGGGCATAAGACCATACCTTTATTATGACAAGCCGTGAGTGATGGGCCTCCAGAATTGAAAATAGGATCATCTTCTATACACCAAGTGCCAACGGCAAGCTGATCCGATGGGCAAGACCACGAAGGCACACCATTAAATACTGGAGATGTTTGAATGTCAGATCCAGTAATAGTTGAGTCTTGTATATCAGCTGACCTGATAGTTCCATCTTGTATGTCAAAATGGGTTATTGTCGAATTTAATATATCAATAGATGTAATCGATTCATCCCTAATATTTCCACTCACAATAGAGTTAAAAGCTATATCACCAGAGTCAATTGAACCAGCTGGAACTCTATCCGCTTTGATGGCAAAAAGCGAAGACGTAACCTTTTGTAAAGGCGCAAGTGGTGTATAATCGCCAATATTATCCCCTTCCCTTACTAGAATTTCCATCCAATATTCCTGA